>NZ_JAUZUX010000023.1:0-45914 GCF_031844285.1 Enterobacter sp. BRE11 | reverse complement strand
CTTTACGTTATGATCGAGTTTTCAAATGGTTTTTTATTGAGCCTTTCGCTGTGTCTTGATATCGGGATTGCCAATATCGCCATGATTACCCTTGCCATGCAACGCGGGTATTTTCATGGTTTCTGGCTGGGAATGGGAACCTGTGTGGGTGACCTGGCATATGCATTACTGGCGCTGGCGGGAATGGCCGTAATGCTTCAGTATGAAGCAGTACGCTGGATACTGTGGATTGGCGGTGGTGCGATGCTTTTATGGTTCGCCGGCAAAATGCTGGTGGCCGCCTTCAGGAAGGCCTCAGAGCTTAACGTGAGCGAAACCCATCAGTATCGCCCGCTGCTGCGTGAATTTGGTCGAGGCGTGGTGCTTGCCATGTCCTCCCCCACGGCCATTCTGTGGTTTGCGACAGTTGGCGGTGCGCTGATATCCCGGATGGGCCAGCACAGCGTTACGGCAACGTCCTGGTTTCTGAGTGGCTTTTTCATCGCGGGAATGTTCTGGACCTGTGTTTTGTGCCTGGTTGGAAGTTTTGGAGGCAAACTGCTTGGCCATCGCCTGCTTAAATATTCCTACATAGCCTCAGCGCTCATATTCAGCTATTTTGCGCTTTACGTGATTGTGTCAGGTTACCGGGAGTTTATGGTGACCTAATCTGACCTGCGAAGCATAGTGATGGGGTGTTATTCCCATCACTTTGCGAAATGCATTAATGAAATGACTCTGATCGTAAAATCCCAGCATTATCGCCGCATCGAGCGGATGCACGTTTCTGCGAAGCAAGTCGCGGGCATGGTGCAGACGAAGCTGCATATGATATTGCAGAGGCGGCATACCCGTATGCCGGGTGAAGAAGCGCACAAGATGATATTTGCTCATCCCCGCCAGCTGCGCGAGCATCTCCAGCTGCGGTTTTACGCTGAGGTGCTCCTGCAAGTATTCGATAACAACGCTGATTTTCTGTTCATTACCTCTATGAAGTAGAGCTGGCGTCTCAAGCAGCTCACCACAAAGTAAAATCAGTTCCTGCTCCTCATCAGTGCCCTGCTCCAGCCGGGCTGATGTTGCAAAACGGTACAGCGCGTCAAACAGGCGAGTGTTATTAATTATGCCTTCTCGCAGAACAGGGGCTTCATGAGCGCTATTGAGATTGTCCTCATCTGCAAGCATTTTTATCACTGTCTGGGGTATGTGCACACTGATGAATTCCACGGCTTGAGTATCAAAACGCGAAGCCTGAATGGTTCCCGGATTATATAAGGTAACCTGACCACTTTTAACATACGCGGTTTTACCTGCCAGCCAGATTTCTTCCACCCCCGTCAGGTTGGCACTGATGACATATTCATCGTGAAGATGTTTCGGAAAGCCCGAATTACGGGCTCTGACCCGTGAACACTCTATGCCATTCCGGCTAAACCATTCTGCAGACTCTAGTGACAACGTATCTGACCCTATGCAGCAATAGTGAATAATTATTAATGAATTATAAAACCATTTACTGAACGCTTTTTCAACTGGTGGTTTTAGGACTCCAGCGAATAAATTATCCTCCGGGTGCAGTCTGCCAGCAATCGGACATGTCCCTTCCTGACCAGACAGGGCCCGCGCGGCCTGATAAATCTAGCTGGCTTTGTCGGTTAGTTCACCAGGACACACGGACTGGCAATGCAATAAAGGGACAGAAGGACGTTATTCCTGATGTCCGCTTTGTGCCATAAGGACATTATTATGTCCTTATGGCTGGCCCATTAGCAGGCCTCATTACCTCTGCGATTCACTGCGCTCTAAAAATTTTTTTGCAGAAGCCTCAGTCGCTCTTAGCTGCTCTTCCAGATCAATGCCCTGCAGCTTTCCCTCTGCTTTGATAATGCGGCCGTCGACAATGACCGTCTCCACATTTTCCGGTTGAGCCGAGTAGACGATGAGGGCTGCAGGATCGCCACCGCCAAATCCTGCCATATTCAGCGAGTTGGGATTAATTATCTGAATGTCTGCCCGCCTACCCTCTTCCAGCGTGCCGGTTAATGCCCCCAGCCCTATCGATTCAGCAGAACGACGCGTTGCTAACGCCAGAAGCTGGCGCGCGTCTGGAAGCGTTTCATCCTTTGCCTGACCACTTTCAGTAAGCGCAGCTGTGCGAAGCGTTTCAAACATGTTAGCCCCGCCAGACAATGCATTACCATCTATACCAAGCCCCTGCCTTTCAACAACCTCAAAGTGATCAAGCCTGGTCAGCCCATAACCAACGCGTTGCTCGCTGACCGGTGTTAATACCAGCCCACCACCCGATTTCTGCAACGCATTTAGCTGCTGCGGGAGCGCATCACTTGCGTGTATTACCGTCAGCGATGGCGATAAATATTGACGGTCTATAAGTGCATCGAACATTGGACGGGCATCGCCGCTAACATGCACCTGAATCGGCAAATTGTGCTGAACAGCAAATCTGTATTCTTTATCCCGCATAGCCCAGTTTTGCTGGCTGGATAAGTCCCTGGGGATCCGCCAGCCCAGCCCGAGTTGAACACGATCGGTTGACTGCTTTTTAAGTTCAGCCAGGTGCCTCAAATCAATCATGCTTCTCGTGGTTTTATCAGGACCACCGTAATACATGATGGCGCGAATGCCGCTTTTTTCCAGCGCTCTGAAGCCAGCATCACCCCATGCAGGGCCATGAATGTTATCAAAGAAGTCGCCAGTGGTCGTAATTCCTGACTGTAACAGTTCAAGCGAACCAGAATACATTGCCTGCCAGATATCATCCGGCTGCATCTCCTTTGCTAGCTTGTTACTGACAGGGAAAAACTTTCCCTGTTTATTTCTGAACTGGCCACGCATGGTGGTGACCCATAAATGATTATGCGCATCGACGAACCCCGGCATGACATATTTACCTCGGGCGTCAATTATCTTTGCGTCGGCGGCGACAAGATTTTTGCCGATCTGTACTATCTGGTTATTGCGGATCAGGATGTCGGTCGAAGGCTGATCCTGTCCGTTGACTGTCATGGGTAACAGGTAACCCTGGCGGATGAGCAGCGTGTTCTGAGGGGCGGCGCTGACTAAAGCAGAGAAACAGCAGGCGGTAATTAGTGCTGCTCGAAGTTGACATGACATACCTACTCCATCGTAATTAAACAGGATTGAATCAGAGTATAGGCAGGGCTTCTTTGTGACACTGGCCGAACAGCCGCACAGCGTCAGCCAGCAAATGATTACAAAGGAGATATCGTTTGGACGTGATGCTGGAAGACGTAAGGATCGGATAGCAGCTGAAATTGCTCATCATCCGGATAGGTAACTGCAATCTGGTATTGTTCGCCTGCGAATGCCTTTACAGCCTCAAGATCTTTCCAGTAAGTCGCCAGAAAGAAATGCTCCCACTTACCCTGCGTCTCTCTGCGTACATACGCTCCCAGATTTCCTGGTGTCCTCTCTGAATGTTCAACGCCCGTTTTTTGCAAATGGTCTGCAAAGCCTTCTGCATACTTGATGGGTACGCATCCGTGCCATGTTCTTACTATCATGTTTCTACCCTCATGTTATGGAAGGGTTTTAAACATAACATAGTGTAGGGGAAGGTGTGATTCGTGAGCGTACGCTGTTGTTAATTTCATCTCACCGGCATCCTGTAACGGAGAAAGCCTCGTGCAATGGTTCAGTCAGAATAAATATGAGATTCGCCTGGAATGGGGCCTGTCTGCCGTAGAGCATCTTGCAAGGGAGGTCGACTGTGCTGTCATTGTTGACGTTATGTCGTTCTCAACGTGCGTCAGCCTGGCTGTCGATAAGGGTGCCCGCATTTATCCGTATCCGTGGAAAAACGAGTCTGCCAGCGAGTTCGGCAGGAAAATCGGCGCGAAGACAGCCAGTCCTGACAGAAGATTCAGCGCTGGAGATTACAGTTTGTCACCAGTCTCGATTCAGAGGATTAGCGAGGGTGAAAGTCTGGTACTTCCATCTCCTAATGGTTCGGCCATTTCATTCAAAGCTAGAGATGAAGGCATTACGGTTTTCAGCGGCTGCTTCAGAAACCTTTCTGCTACGGCAGAAGCGTGTAGCGGCTTCAGGCGTGTCCTGGTGATCCCCTGTGGAGAGCGATGGCCAGATAACAGCATTCGTCCCGCTGTTGAGGATTATGCAGCAGCCGGTGGCATCATCGCCGCAATGGGACGCGGGAGTTATTCTCCAGAAGCGCAGTCAGCCATTGCTGCCTGGCAGTTTTATCAAAAGCAAAACCTGCTGCCGCTTCATGAGTGTTCTTCAGCGCTTGAGCTTCAGCAGCGAGGGTTTAATGAGGATATCGCTCTTTGTCTTGAAGTGGATACAGCTAAGCTGGCATGCCAGCTGTATGGTGATTTTTATGCATCGTTTAAACGCATACATGATGGCTGGTAAGAATGTCACTGCTGTAGCGGTGAATCATTAATGCGGGTGGATCAACGACAGGAGGAATATGTTTTGTTCCAAACCAGACGGGATTGGCCGGGCAGACAGAGCCACATATATAAGCGGGAACGCCTGCGAACGTGCCAGCAATCGGTCGGTGAACATGTCCGGCACAAATGGCCACTAGTCTGGCCGGAGTACGTTTAATTAATTCATCTAACTTACCAAGGCCTCTGCACATCGATTTATCCAGCGTAGGTATGCCTGATCTAAATACGTGATGATGCATAAACAGCAAGGATGGCAAGCTCTCAGCTTCATTGAGTTGTTTGTCCAGCCATTCTAGATGGTCAGTCACGCTGCCATAACCGTGAGTATCAACCGTAGAATCCAGACCTATTAATCGCAGACTGCCAACATCATGGATGAAGTGCAGGGTTTTCGCAGGCGCATCAGTCGCCCATTTATTTTCCGCCCATACCGAACGCATCAAACGGCGGCCGTCTGAATTGCCTGGCAGGACGAGCGAAGGATAACTCTGCTGGTTCAGGCGCACAGCTATCTGTTTATAACCCTCATGCCAATGTCCATCAGTTAGATCACCCGTAAGTACCAATACGTCAGGTCGCAAATGCGTAAGCCACATTAGCACCCGGTCAAACCGTTGTAAGTTATCGTTTTCAGGTGACGCGTGGATATCTGAAACCTGCGCTATCAACATAAAGACCTCGACAATTAAGGTGCGACGGTCAACCAAGGGGTTAATTTATATGTAAAGTGTGAGCCAACATTATGACGCTGAATATGATTGAGCTGATTCTTTGAAAGTACAGCAGACAACGGGCAAATTTTAGGCCCAGTGAGGCAGGCCAACAAAATGTTCAGCGCCTCATAGACGCAGTTGAGGTGCCCAGTCGCTGCCACAAGGTTTCTCGCCGCAGGCCCATCTGCTCCATACGGAATTCAATCGCCTCTAAAAGAAGAGGTGTAAAGGTGAAGCAGCGCTACATTCCTCTTGCACATCAGCCCGCAAAGCGTAACCTATATACAAACCATATACGTTTCATATAGGCCAACCATGGGCATTGTTAAAATATCCGATCTGATGCATGAAAATCTGCGCATCGCCAGCCAGGCGATGAGCCGCTCAATTAACGCCCAGGCTGAACACTGGCTCAAGCTAGGCATGCTGGCAGAGCTCTATCCGCACTTTACCCAGCAGGAGCTGGCGCAGTTGCTGATCCGCGTCGAGCTGGAGCACGGCAGCGACCTGCGTCAGCTCCTCTCCCCTGCCGATCGCCTGCCACAAGGAGAAGCGCAGTGAAGAGAAGCGTAAAGATTCATACCCAGGAACAAATTGAGCTGGCGCGCGCGGCGGGCCACGCGGCGGCACAGGTGCTGGCGATGATTGCGCCGCACGTGCAGCCAGGCGTCACCACAGAAGAGCTGGATGAGATCTGCCACGATTTTATCGTTAACGAACTGAAGGTGATCCCCGCCAATATCGGCTATCAGGGCTACACGCGCACCACCTGCACCTCGGTGAACCACGTGGTGTGTCACGGCATCCCCTCGGCCAAAAGGCTGAAAAAAGGGGATATCGTCAATATCGATATCGGCATCATTAAAGAGGGCTGGTACGGCGATACCAGCCGCATGTACTTTGTCGGCGAACCCTCGGTGCGTGCGCGGCGGCTGGTGGATATCACTTATCAGTCGCTGGTCGCGGGCATTCGCGCCGTGAAGCCGGGCGCGACGCTGGGCGATATCGGCGCGGCGATCCAGCGCGTCGCGGAAGGCGCCGGTTTCTCCGTGGTGCGCGACTACTGCGGCCATGGCGTCGGTCAGATCTATCATGACGAGCCGCAGGTCCTGCACTACGGCACGCCCGGGCAAGGCCTGGCGCTCGAGCCCGGCATGATTTTTACCATTGAGCCGATGATCAACGCCGGTAAAGCGGGCACCAGTGTGCTCTCAGACGGCTGGACGGTGGTCACCAAAGATCGCTCGCTTTCGGCGCAGTGGGAACATACCCTGGCGGTAACGGAAAGCGGATTTGATCTGCTGACGCCCTGGCCGGACGGCTACGGCGACTATCCTGCGATTTAACGCCCGCGCAGGCGGGAAATCACTCTTCGCCCCTTTTTTCGTGCCAGGCTTACTGTGCTTTCATGAAAAAAGGGGAAAACAGTGAGCAATAAACTGGCTTTAATCACCGGGGCATCAAACGGCATAGGTTTCGAACTGGCGAAGCTTTTCGCTCAACACGGCTACGATATTATCGCCGTCGCCAGAAATAAGGAGAAGCTCAATAACGCCTGCGAAGCGCTGCGACATGTTGGCGGCAGCGTACAGCCTATCGCCGCCGATCTTAGCCGCTATGAAGAGATTGAGGCGCTGAAGCAGAAAGTCGACGGCCTGGGCAGAGATATCGACGCGCTGGTTATCAATGCCGGACAGGGTTTAGGTGGACGTTTTATCGGCGGAACGGCGCTGGAAAAAGAGCTTCAGCTTATCAGGCTGAATGTGGATTCTTATGTCCATCTCTCTAAGATCTTCCTGCCCGACATGATCCAGCGCGGCAGCGGCCACGTGCTGATGACCTCCTCTGTTTCAGGGACGGCGCCCATTCCTTTTGAAGCGATTTATGGCGCATCCAAAGCCTTCGTTAACTCCTTCTTCTGGGCCATACGCAACGAACTGAAGGGCAGCGGCCTGAATATGACGCTGCTGATGCCTGGTGCTACCGAAACCAACTTCTTCAAAAATGCGGGGCAGACCGACACCGCCGTAGGCGCCTCGCAGCCGACGAAGCCCAGCGAGGTCGCCGAGCGCGCCTGGTATGCGCTGATGAGCGGTCATGAGTACGTTTACGGCAGCGATGAGGCTGAACATGAGGGCGACGTGCTCAATCGCCTGCAGAGTGAATCCCAGAAGGCGCAGCGCCATCGCATGATTTCTGAACCGGGCTCGGCCGGTAAAAAAGCCTCATCAGGCTGACAGCGCGCGCCCTGCTGGGGAATTTAACGCTCGGCGTTTACGCCGGCTGCCAGAGGCGCACGCCGTTGCGGCCGTCGCGCTTCACCTGATAGAGCGCCTCGTCGGCGTGGCGCAGCCAGTGATGGATCGAATCCGCCATACTGGCGGGCGCGATGCCGATACTCACCGTGCAGGAAAAGTCCGGCGACGTAGGCAAACGAAGCTGCGCGATGCGCGTTTTCAGGGTTTGCGCCAGTGCCAGAATCCCCGCATCCTGCGCATCGCGCACGATCACGCAGAGCTCGTCGCCGCCAAAGCGCGCCGGAATATCCTCGATGCCGACGCCGTCGCGCAGCAGCGCGGAGATCTCCGCCAGCAGAAAATCCCCCGCTTCATGGCCAAAACTGTCGTTGACCGCTTTGAAATGGTCGACATCGATCAGCATTAGCCAGGCGGCGCTTTCCCCGCGACGAGTGCGCAGAAACTCGCTCTCCAGGCGACGTTCAAACAGCCGCCGGTTGGGGATCTTCAGCCCTGGATCCATCAGCGCGATCCGCTCAAGCTCACGATTTTTCAAACGCAGACTCAGCGTCAGGTTATAAGAGACCACGCTTAACGCCAGCAGATAGAAGGTGGCGAGCGGCAGCGTCAGCCACACCGTGCGCGTGCTGAAGCTCATCGTGACCGGCGCGCCCTGCAACGCCCAGGTCAGCACGAAGGCGACCAGGAAAGCCTGCAGCGCGGCGATAAGCTGCGCCAGGCCGCCCGCGGCGTAGCGGTCTGCCACCAGAACCGCCATGATAACGAAAGACGGCAGCGGGCTGATCGCCATCATCGCTACCCAGATGCCGCCAAAGGCGGCGTCCAGCGTCAGGTTGGTGCGTTCGCGTCCGGTGGGATCGTCCGAGGCAAGCGCCAGCCGCCACGCCATCCAGGGCCAGAAAAAGGCATTAACGAACAGCAGCGCGCAGATGCTCAGGCTTTTTCCCGACTCCATTAATACCGACAGAATGGGATAGAAGCAGAGAAGGGTTCCCAGCTGTCGCATAGCAAACATGCGCCTGACGAACCGTGTCGAGCGTAACTTCAGATGCCTGTCATCAGGAGAATAATAATTCATTAAATCAGTATTGAGAGGCGGATGGTTCTCGCAGTTTATCGGGATTTGGTTTAAATCGGTGAAATTTTTTAGGAATTTTCTTATCTTCTCACAAGGATGCTCAAGAAAGCCGCCCGGACAGGTTAATGAGCAGGGTTTTAGCGGGGTCAGGATACGTTTTTAATAGAAGTGTAAATCGGCTGTCGTCCCCGCTGCTGGCATGTTAAATAAGGCTTTTTTAGCAGGAGTTAGCATGTCAGCATACTTACTGGTTTCACTCATGGCGCTCTGTATTGCGCTGGGATTCTTATTCATGGGCGTGAAGCGCCAGCAGAAAAACCTGCTGACGCGTGCGGGCGTCTACGCCGTGGTAGCCGTCGTGCTGCTTATCCTTGGCCTGGTGATGCCTTAGTTAAGCAGTGCGGCATAGATTGCGTAATTTTCCTCATCGAAACAGACAATTTTCACCTCGTCCAGCGCTGGATTGTCCGCCAGCGCCGCTTCTGTCGCCGCCAGCGCAATTTCAGCCGCCTTCTGCTTTGGAAAACGGTAGATGCCGGTGCTGATGTTGGGAAACGCGATGCTCCTGATATCGTGCTGCCGTGCCAGCTCAAAACAGCTGTCATAGGCGCGCCTTAGCAGCTCCGCCTCCTTCTGACTGCCGCCGTTCCAGACCGGACCCACGGTATGAATAACATAGCGTGCTGGCAGTTTTCCCGCGGTGGTGATCACCGCATCGCCGGTAGGGCAGCCGCCCTGCCGGTTGCGAATAGCCCGACACGCCTCCAGTATCTCCGGCCCGCCGGCGCGGTGAATGGCACCATCTACGCCGCCGCCGCCGAGCAGCGAACTGTTCGCCGCGTTAACAATCGCGTCGGCCTCGATTTTGGTGATATCGCCTGCCATCAGCGTGATCTTCTCTGTCATCATTAGCTCCTTATCCTGTTCGTTAAGTCTAGACGCGCCGGATAACGAGCACGCGGGCAACGCGCGCCTTTACTGCGACGGCAGCGAATAGCGCGACATCGGCGCGACCTGGCCAATAAGCTTATTGTCCAGCATATAACGCGCAAACGCCTGATAGCGCGCCTCGTCAAAGCGACCGGCATCGCTGGCGAACAGCGGCACCGTCGCCTGCCACGCCTGGTGGTTAAGCGGCGTGTTCAGCTCCGGGTAAGCGCGGATAAACGCCTGCCAGACCGCTTCCGGATGGGCACGCAGGTAGGCCACGCCCTCGTTCAGCCCATGCAAAAACTTGCCGATACGCGGGTCGGTGGCTGCGGTTCCGGCATTCGCCAGCAGGATCAGTTCGTCATAGGCGGGCACGCCGTGATCTTCTGGCTTGAACGTCAGGGTTTCCGCGCCCTGCTGCTTAAGCTCCAGCAGCTCGTAGTTGCGATAAAGGGTCATTGCGCCGCTGATTTTATGGCTAAGCAGCGCCGAGACGGCGTCCATATTAAGGTTGATCAGCTTTACTTTATCCACGTCCACGCCTGCGGATCTGAGCATGGTCTTGATGGCGACATCCTCAAACCCTGGAATGGCGTAGCCGAGCGTCTTACCCTCGAAATCTTTCAGCTGGTGGATATCGCCACTTTTCAGCGCGGTGAGGGTGTTGAGCGGCTGGCCGATCAGCGTGCCGACGCGGATGGCTGGCACCCCTTTATCCACCAGCGTGTAGAGCTGCGGCTGGTAGCCGACGGCGAGATCGGCCTTGCCTGCCGCCAGCAGCAGCGGCACCGAGGCGGAGTCCGCTGGCGCAATCATCTCAACGTCCAGCCCCTGACGCGCAAAGGCGCCGCTCTCTTTGGCAGCAAAGATCGCCGCATGGTTAGGATTAACGAACCAGTCAAGCAGCAGGCGCACCTTCTGCGCCGCCTGCGCGGGCGCCGCGCCCGCAACCAGTAGCGCCAACAACATCAGCAACACTTTTTTCACAATTATTCCTTATGCAGAGTAGAGAAAGCGACGGCGCAGCAGTGCGACGCCGCCTGATAACAGCAGCGCCAGCAGCATTAACAGCGCCAGCGCAGCGAAACTGAGCGGCGTTTCCAGCCGCGCGTTGGCGTGCATCATCAAATAGCCGAGCCCCTCACTGGCACCGACCCATTCGCCGATCACCACGCCGACCGGCGCAAGAATCGCCGCCATTTGCAGACCAGAAAAAAAATGCGGCAGCGCGGCGGGCCAGCGCACATGCAGGAACAGCCGCAGCCGCGAGCGGTTCATGGTCTGCGCCAGCTCCAGCCAGCCGGGCGGCGTGCGGCAGAGCCCGTCGAACAGCGACAGGCAGAGCGGAAAAAAGACGATCAGCGCCGCGACCGCCACTTTTGAGGCGACGCCGAAGCCGAGCCACAGCACCAGCAGCGGCGCCAGCGCGAACACGGGAATCGTCTGACTGGCGGCGACCAACGGAAACAGCAGGCGGCGCAGCAGCGGACTTGCAGCCATCGCTATCGCCAGCGTGACGCCAGCACCGCCGCCCAGCAGCAGCGCCAGCGCGATCTCGCCGAGCGTGTAGCAGGCGTGGTGGATCAGCAGGGCGTGCTGTTGCAGCAGCGCCTGCCCTACCGCCGCTGGAGAGGGCAACAGAAAAGCGGGCACGCCGCTATAGCGCGCCAGCTGCCACGCGCCGCCGACAATCGCCATCAGCCAGGCAAAACTTAACAGGCGCTTAATCATGACTGAGCACCTGGAAAAGCTGGCTCTGCGCCTGCAGGATTGCCTCAGCCTGCGCCGCACGCGGCACCTCGCCCTCGGGCGTCGGCATGTTGCGGACGTGCAGCGGCGCATCCTCCAGCAGATAGATATCATGCGCCAGGCGGCACGCCTCGAGCGGATCGTGCGTAACCAGCAGCAGCGTTTTGCCGCGCAGCAGTTCGGCGGTCAGGCTCTGTAGCCGCAGCCGCGTCATAACGTCGAGGGCGGCGAACGGCTCATCCATCAGCACCACCGGGCGGTCCTGATAGAGCGTGCGCGCCAGCGCCACGCGCTGCCGCATGCCGCCGGAGAGCGAATCGGGCCGCGCATCCCCCAGTCCGGCAAGCTCAACCTGCGTCAGCAGCGCCTCCGCGCGCTGGCTATCAGGCCGCTGGCCGCTGAGCCGCGCGCTGAGCATGACGTTGTCGCGCACCGACAGCCAGGGATAGAGATCGTCACGCTGGCCCATCCAGGCGATTTGCCGCGACAGCGCACCGGGAAGCGAGCTGCTGACGCGCCCCTGCTGCGGCGTTGAGAGCCCCGCCGCCAGCCGCAGCAGCGTGCTCTTGCCCGCGCCGCTGCGCCCCAGCAGCGCGCTGGTTTTGCCACCGCGCAGCCGCAGGCTGAAGCGCGCGCAGAGGGGGGCGCTCTTCCAGCCGAAGGTCACGTCGTCGAAGAGAATATCGGGGCCGTGCGATACCGGGCTCATAGCTGGTTCGCCGCGATAATCGCCAGCCGCTCGACGCCACGCTGCGCCAGCGCGGCAGCCGCTTTCGCCGCGCGAATGCCGCTGGCGCAGACCAGCACCACGCGCCGATCGGCAGGCGGCTGCCACGCGGCGATCGCGTCGGGCAGCAGGCGATCCACCTGCGCCGCCACGCTGTGCGGCGCTTCCGCCAGGCTGCGCAGCTCAACGATACAGTCGTCGGCACGCAGCAGTTCGCGATCGATAAAGGGAATGGCGGGTTGCGTCGGCTCCTGCGCGTCATCAAAGCGAAAGGCGCGAAAGTGCCACTGGCTGAAGTCACAATTTATTACGCTGCCGAGCGGTGACGGACTATGCCCCAGCAGCACGCTGAGGGCCATCTGCGCCTGCATCGCGCCCAGCGTCGCTACCGCCGGTCCCATCACACCGGCGGTGTCGCAGCTGCCAGCGGAGGCGGGCAGCCGGGGAAACAGGGCGCGATAGCCCGGCGCCCCGCCGCAAAAACCGCCAACATAGCCCTGCCGCCCCAGCACCGAGGCGCTGATCAACGGGATATTGCGCGGCCGGCAGGCGTCAGAGAGCGTATAGGTCACAGCAAAGCTGTCCGCAGCGTCAATCGCCAGATCCACCTGCAACAGTGCCTGCTCGACCGTACTGGCGCGCAACGCCTGCTGCCGCGCCTCGGTAACGCAGTCGCGGTTGCGGGCGGCCAGTGCGCGCGCGGCGCAAACCGCCTTCGGCTGGCCGACATCCTCCTCCGTGTAAAGCGTCTGGCGATGCAGATTATGCAGCGCTACCTGGTCAGCGTCCCAGATACGCAGATAGCCGACGCCCGCGCCTGCCAGCAGCGGCAGCAGCGTCGATCCCAGCCCGCCCGCGCCGACCACCAGCACGCGCGCGGCGCGCAGCCGCTGCTGTCCTGCTTCGCCGATTTCCGGCAGCATCTGCTGCCGCTGATAACGATTCATTAGGTTTTCCCGTTAGCTGAACTCTGCCAGGCCAAATACCGGCGTCGACGCGGCGGCCATATCGCGCCGCTCCATCAGGCCCGCCTGATGCGCCTGCTGCCCCGCGCGAATCGCGCTTGCGAAGGCGCCCGCCATCGCTGCCGGATCCTGCGCTTTGGCAACGGCGGTGTTGAGCAGAATGGCGTCGAACCCCATCTCCATCGCCTGCGCCGCCTGGCTCGGCGCGCCGATACCGGCGTCAATCACCAGCGGCACCCCCTTGAACCAGGCGCGGAAGCTGCGCAGCCCGTCGATATTGCGCAGCCCCTGGCCAGAGCCGATGGGCGCGCCCCAGGGCATCAGCACTTCGCAGCCCGCCTCCAGCAGTTTTTCACCGACGATGAGATCCTCGGTGGTATAGGGAAAGACCTGGAAACCGTCAGCGCAGAGAATGCGCGCCGCCTCGACCAGCGCAAAGGGATCGGGCTGCAGCGTGTCGGCGTTGCCGATCACCTCCAGCTTTATCCAGGATGTGTCGAAGAGTTCGCGCGCCATATGCGCCGTGGTCACCGCCTCTTTCACGCTGTGGCAGCCGGCCGTGTTGGGGAGCACGCGGCGGTTGAGCTGGCTGAGCAGCTCGCGAAATGCGCCGCCCTGACTGCCCTCACGCCGCAGGCTGACGGTGATGATCTCCGCCTCCGCGGCGCAGATCGCCTCGTGCAGAATAGCGGGCGACGGATAGCCCGCGGTGCCGAGCAAAAAACGCGAACGGGGAACAAAGCCGTAAAACATGGTTCAGCCTCCCTGCATCGGCGACAGCACTTCCAGGCGGCATCCCGCCTCCAGCCGCTGGCTCTCATACTGCGCGCGCGGCAAAAACTGGCCGTTATAGGCGCTGGCCACGCAGGCGGCGTCGATCTGCCGCTCCTGCAGCAGCGCGGCGACGGTCGTCGCCTCGGTTTCCACTCTCTGACCGTTAAGTTCGATTTGCATCATTCGACTCCTGACTAAGCAGTTGCATAAGCTGCTGCGCCATGGCGGGCGCGAGCAAAAAACCGTGACGGTACATGCCGTTAAGAGAAAAAACGCCGTCTTGATAGCGCACTTCCGGCAGGTTGTGGCGATAGGCGGGACGCCGCCCCGTGCCGCTCTCGACAATGCGCGCTTCGGCCAGCGCCGGATGGATACTCCAGGCGGCGCTGAGCAGCTCCATCATGGCGCGAGCGCTGATCGGGCTGGCGTCGTCGCTCTCGACCATGGTGGCGCCGAGCATAAAGCGGCCACGGGCGCGCGGCACCAGATAGCAGGGAAAGCGGGGATGCAGCAGCCGCACCGGACGGGAGAAATGGAGTTCATCGCACTGCAGGATCAGCATTTCGCCGCGCACCGCGCGCAGGTCGGGCTGGCTAGGGGCGGCGTGAATGCCGCGACAGTCGATCACCTTGCCGCCGGGTTTGCCGCGGTGAAAAGCCACGCCGCGCGTTTCCAGGCTGGCCCGCAGCTGGCGCAGGGCGTCGCGCGGATCAAGGTGCGCTTCGTCGGGAAAAAACAGGCCGCGCGCAAAGCGCCCTGCCAGTTCAGGCTCAAGCTGCGCGGGATCGCGCCACTGGTGCTGCCGCGTCATATGCGCGAAGCGCGTCAGCTCCGCCGTGTCGCGCGGCGCAGCCACCACCAGCGTGCCCTGACGTGCGACGCCATCGACCCGCTGCGCCCACCAGCCGGCGGCGTGCTGCCCCAGCTCAATAACCTGTTCAGGCGCGCTCTCCCCTTCGCAAAAGGGCGCCAGCATGCCGCCCGCCCAGTGCGACGCGGGCGTCTCGTCGCTGAGGATCACCTCTGGCGTCTCGCCCTGTTCAGCCAGCAGCGTCGCGACGCATAAGCCAGCGACGCCGCTGCCGAGCACCGACCAGCGGCTCATAGCGCGCACCCGGCAGAGAAAACGGTTTGAAAAAGAGTCATGTTCACGCAGGCCTCGATGTTGACGACCCGTGATACGTGAAGGGAAAAAGCGTGAGCGGTGAGCAGGCTCGCGCGGCAGGCATCTCAACGAGGTGAAAAACAATGAGATACGAGTCTTCCTACGCCAGTATCAACTGGGTCAGGTTCAAAGGGTCGCTAAACCGCGCGCTGCGCTATTAGCCTCTCAGTCTCTCTGGCGAGACTCCCCCGACGGCCATTAGTTGTAGGGCAACTGCCTGCCCGACGTCAAGCAGAGTGTGTTAATCAGGCGTTAAATCGGCGGTGTCGCGGCGGGCGGTCAGCGCCGATGCCGCAGCCCGACGCCGCTGACGTCGCTCGCTTAAAACCGCATAAATGCCGGCGAACGCCACCAGGCTGGCCCCAATCAGGGTGAGTTTCTCCGGCAGGGTGCCGAGGAAAACCAGGCCGATAATCACCGACCAAAGCAGTGAGCTGTAATCGAACGGGGCGAGCAGCGAGGCGTCGGCGTAGCGCAGGCTCAGCGTCAGCAAAATTTGCGTCAGGCCGCCGCACAGGCCGCACCCCAGCAGCAGAAGCAGCTGCTCTCCCTGCGGCACGCGCCAGCCAAACGGCAGCGTCAGCAGCGAGGTCGCGCCCGTCATGGCGGTAAACCAGAAGGCGATTGCGCCCGGCTTCTCTTTACCGCTGAGGTAGCGGATCTGAATCAGCGCGCCTGCGGTGCAGAGCGCAGAGAGTAGCGCCAGCAAGACGCCGACGGAAGAGGCCAGGCTGGCGACCGTTAGCCTGGGCGCGCCGCTGAGCGACAGGTGGCCGGAGAGCATAATGACGATCCCCACGAAACCGGCCGCGACTGACAGCCAGCGATTCAGCCGCACCTTTTCGCGCAGCACTAAGGCCGCCAGCAGCACGGTGAATAGCGGCGCGGCGTAGTTAATTGCGGTGGCGTCGGTCAGAGAGATATAAATCAGCGACAGATAGCTGAGGTACATGCTGAAGGT
Source organism: Enterobacter sp. BRE11 (assembly GCF_031844285.1). Lineage (NCBI taxonomy): Bacteria > Pseudomonadati > Pseudomonadota > Gammaproteobacteria > Enterobacterales > Enterobacteriaceae > Enterobacter > Enterobacter sp. BRE11. Next base: position 30,158 of record NZ_JAUZUX010000023.1, on the reverse strand, counting down.
GCCCGCCAGGCCGCGACCGATGTGCCCTTTCACGTTGCGGGTTTTAATGTTCTGAATAATGCCGCCCTGAAAGGTTAGCCATACCAGCAGCGGCATGATGCCCACCAGCGAACGAAAGAAGATTACTTCTCCCACCGGAAACGCACCCTCCAGACCTTTTACGCAGGCAAGCATCAGCGTCGAGCTAAGTGTCGCCATAATTTTGAGTGAAATTCCCGTCGACGCGCTCACGTGGCGCTCCTTATTGCCTGTTGCAGAAAAGAGCGTTCAGAGTAACCCAGACGCACGGCGCGAGCGGGGGGAAACCTCAGTAAATACAGCGTATTCTGCCTTTATGAAGCGGCCGGACAGCATAAATATGCGCCTGGTTTTTTCGCTGTTTCGCTGCGGGCGATAAAGAGCGTTATTTCCCGTCTTGCCTGGCGAGGATAAATATATTTTTTGCCCTGACAAGAAGTGCGCTAAGCATCGTTCAAAGCGCCAACGCAAACAAAATCAGACCAGGATAAAATGATATAAAAGCGCAACGTAAACGCCAGCAATATAAATTAACCTACTGATAATAAATAATTTATACATAAAAACATTATTAATACAGCTCGAGCAAATCAGATAAGCGTGGATTATATAAACTGTTTATTAAACCGGCATTTAAATATCTCTGGCAAAAAAAATTGTGCGGCCCACCCTGAAAAGCAAAAAGGCGTCTTATTATTAATGCTGATCTCTCAACAGGTGGATTTAATAATCTTTCGCGAAATTTAATGTGACAAACTTCACATATGTGCCAGGCTTATTATTATCCGAAAACGATGTGCAAGGAGCTAAGCATGAGTAATCAAAACGACAAAACTCTCGTCCCGGTTGAATTTCCGACACCCTCTTTCCCAGGGCAGAAACAACCCGTGCCTGGTCTTGCCAGCAAAATGGAGCCGGTTCCAGACCACGGGGAAACAACGTACCGTGGTACGGGCCGCCTGACCGGCCGTAAGGCGCTGATCACCGGCGGTGATTCGGGCATCGGCCGCGCTGTGGCTATCGCCTATGCCCGTGAAGGCGCCGACGTGGCCATTAACTATCTGCCAGAAGAAGAGTCCGATGCGGCGGAAGTGATTCAGCTGATTGAAGCGGAAGGCCGTAAAGCCGTGGCGATCCCGGGCGACATTCGCGACGAAGCCTTTTGCCAGTCACTGGTAAAACAGGCTGTTGAAAAGCTCGGCGGACTGGATATTCTGGTCAACAACGCAGGCCGTCAGCAGTTTAATGAGTCGATCCGTACCCTCTCCACCGAAGACTTTGACGCCACGTTCAAAACCAACGTCTACGCGATGTTCTGGATCACCAAAGCGGCGGTGGATTATCTGCCACGCGGCGCATCCATTATCAATACCTCGTCCGTACAGGCTTATCAGCCTAGCGAAATTTTGCTCGATTATGCGCAAACCAAAGCCTGTATCGTCGCCTTCACCAAAACCATGGCACAGCAGCTGGGCAAAGAAGGCATCCGCGTAAACGCGGTGGCGCCCGGTCCTTACTGGACGCCGCTGCAGGTTTCCGGCGGTCAGCCGCAGGAAAAAGTGAAAGAGTTCGGTGCCAGCGCGCCGCTGGGCCGCCCCGGCCAGCCGGTTGAAATCGCGCCGCTCTATGTGACCCTCGCCTCGGTCGAAAGCAGCTACACCTCTGGTCAGGTATGGTGCTCCGACGGCGGCACCGGCACGCTGTAACCCCCTGCTTTTTGTCAAACTGGCCGCCCTGTGCGGCCAGTTTTTTCGTCTGTAGAGAATGCGTTTCAGACAAGGATGCTTCTGATGAAAAATGGTGATTACGCCTCGCCCATTCGCGAGGAGGGATTTGCTGGCCTCGGCGACTACGCTGCCATTGGCGAAGGGCGCTCCGTTGCGTTAATTGCGCCCGATGGCGCCATCGACTGGTGGTGTGCCCCAAACCTGGATTCGCCGCCGCTGTTTGACCGCTTGCTCGACCCGGCTATCGGCGGCTTTTTTTCGCTGACGCCCGTTAAGCCCTGGCGCGTGCAGCGCCACTATCGCGAAGAGAGCAATGTGCTGGAAACCTGTTTCTCCACTGACGAAGGGGAAGTGCGCCTGACCGAATCGCTCAACAGCACGCTGGCGGGGCGGCTGCCGTGGAGCGAACTGGCACGTCGCGTAGAAGGGGTGCGCGGCAGCGTAACGCTTAAACTGCATTTGCGTTTCGGCACTGTGGCGGAAACGCGATCGCCCTGGATGGGCGAGACTACGCAGGGCAATGTGTTTCATATCGGCGATATCATGGCGATGCTGCGCACCAGCGACGACGTGAAGATCACCCATATGGATGACGAAGAGGTGATCGCCGAACTGACCACGCAGCCGGATTCTCGCTCGCTGGTGGCGCTGCTGATTACCCAGCGCGAACCGCTGGCGGTGCCCGATCTCGACGCCATCGATACCCGTATTGAAACCAGCCATACTGCCTGGCAGGACTGGTGTAAAAGCCTGAGCTACGAGGGCGAGTACAAAGTCCACGTAAAACGCTCGGCGCTGTCGCTGAAGTTTCTGTGGTACTCCCCCACTGGCGCGCTGGCTGCAGCGGCCACCACCTCGCTGCCGGAAGGCATCGGCGGAGAAAAGAATTACGACTATCGCTACGCCTGGGTGCGCGACGCCTGCCTGATTATTAAATCTTTCGTCTATCTTGGCGCACTGGAGGACTGCAAGGCGGCTTTCTCATGGCTGTCGCAGACCATTCTGCGCCACGGCATTGAGCTGCGCACCTGCTATACGCTGGAGGGCGATATCGTACCGCCGGAGCGTTATCCAGCGCTGCGCGGCTACAAAGATTCGCAGCCGGTACGCGTCGGCAATAACGCACGCGACCAGCGCCAGCTAAGCATGTATGGCGATATGCTCGCCACGGCGCAGCTGTTTATCGAAGCGGGCCACGTGCTGGATCTGGGCACCTCGCGCCTGTTGGGCCAGCTGGCGAACCACTGCGCCGACCGCTGGCGTCTGAAGGATTCAGGCATCTGGGAGCTGCCCGATGAACAGCACTATACCCATTCGAAAATGGCGTGCTGGCTGGCGCTGGATCGCGCGGTCGTCATGGCCGAGGCGCGCCATATCGAACCCACCTGGATGGCGCGCTGGGCGCGTGAGCGCGACCGCATCCGCGACTGGATAGAAACACACTGCTGGTCAGAGAGCAAGCAGGCCTATCTGTTTTACGTCGGCAGCGAAGATCGGCTGGATGCATCGCTGGCGCTGGTGCATCACTACGGCAACGCGGTCAACCCGGCGCGTATGCGTTCAACCTATGCGGCGATCCAGCGCGAGCTAGGCCAGGGGCGCGCCATGCTGTACCGCTACAGCGGCGTGGAAGAGGAAGAGAGCACCTTTATTGCCTGCTCGTTCTGGCTGGCAGAGGCCTGGGCCTCAATGGGCGAAATCGACAAGGCACGCGCCTGCATGGAGGAGATCCTGGAGACGCTGTGCGACAGCGGCAACGTTGAGATCTTTAATGAAATGTTTGATGTGCGCAGCAACGAGTGGCGCGGCAACCTGCCACAGGGCCTCAGCCACCTGGCCCTGATCTGTGCTGCGCAGGCGCTAACCTGTCATCAACGTAATCAGAACACCAAAGGAGAAGCCTGATGGCGATCAGAGGCATTGAGCATATTGGCATCACCGTCAGCAATATTGAGCAGGCGGAAAATTTCTTTATAAAGGCGCTCGACGCGTCCATTCTCTATCGCATCGTGCCCTGGCAACAGAGCGAGCAGCGTATCAGCGGCGACCAGATGCGTCCGGTTAACGGCTTTCCGTCGCAGCTGAGCGTGGTTGGGCTGTCAATGTTACGCCTGGGCAACGGCTGTAACGTGGAGCTGTTTCAGCTCGATCCGGGAATTGCTGACGATTTAGCGAATATTGGTCAGCCTGGCGTTAACCATTTCTCTATTCTCGTAGAGGATATCAACGCGACCGCAGAAAAACTGAAGGCGCACGGCGCGCGCTTTTACGACGGCCCAAACGACTGCTTTGCGCAGGAGGAAGGCGCAGGCAATCAGACCTGGTTCTGCCTGACGCCGTTTGGCGTACTTATCGAGCTAATCGCTCTGCCCTCGCCGCTGGACTACGACAGCGAAGCGACCCAGACGCGCTGGCTGCCCGCCGAATAACTGCTGTAACAGACCGCGCTTCGGCGCGGCTGCCCCACCCTGCTAGGACTATTCTGAATCACTGGCAGTCGCAAATTAATGTATATTTTTTACGGCAGCTTAAACCTGTACACCCTTATTATTCGCATACAACTTCACATATATTCTCTTTTATTTCCAGCCGCTTCTGCCAGCCAGATTAATTACTCTGTTATTTAACCTGCCATTTATCGCCTCGCCGCAGCGCTTGCGGAATAAAACAGGGCTTCTAATCTTAAGGCTGTAAGACGCACACAGCTTTGCAAACCGGCTGTGTTATTTCTCACTCATGAAGAGGACCCATTATGGCTCAACATCGAGGCGGATCAGGTAACTTTGCTGAAAATCGTGAAAGAGCGTCAGAAGCTGGTCGTAAAGGCGGACAGCACAGCGGCGGCAACTTTAAGAATGACCGTGAAAAAGCGTCCGAAGCGGGTAAAAAAGGCGGGCAGAACAGCCGCCGGGGCTCCTGAGCACCTGTCCCCCCACTAGGGTTCGGCGGTGTGAAAAGCGATGTGAAAACAGGACATCGCTGAACTTAAGCCGCCAGTCACTGCGCCGGGTTGCAAAACCTGGCGCATATTTTTTTCTGCCCGCACACTAAACCGCCGCACTTCTTCATTAATTACCCCGCACAGGCGCTACACCCGTTAATCAGAGCCAGCCGTCAAGACTGGCCCATTATGATTAAAAGGTGGCGTTTACGCCGATATTCCAGCCGATTTGATGCGCATCGCGATTGCCGCCAACTGCCGATACGCCGGCAAAAGCATTGACCGTTTCGCCCAGCGGAACGTTGGCGCCGACGGCGGCGTCCAGCCAGTTGCTGTCGCGTGCGCCTGTGGTTCGGCTGAAAGCGGTGCGGGTTGACTTCAGGCCGGCGGTTACGGTGGAGTCAGTATCGCCAAACTGATGGTTGTAGCTCACCTGAGCCCAGGGATTAACCGGCCACTGATGGCTGTCGATGCGCCAGCCGATGGCGCCGATTTGCGAATGGCTGGTCTGGTCACCGTAGCGCATTGACGTACTGCTGTTGCCCTCTTCGCGGTAGCCGCCGATACGGCCATAATCGAGCGCATAGCTGGCGATGGGGCCGGTTGTAAGATGCTCGCTCAGCGGCAGGTCCCAGCCGGTTTGCACGCGCATGCCCAGCAGCTTGCCGCCGGTGTTCCCCTGCTCGGTCCGGGTGGCCGGACCGATTTTTATGTCGCGCTGGATATCGTCAAAATCCAGGTCGGCATAGTGCAGATCGGCGTTAATCCATGCCTGATCGCCCAGTTCAAGCTGGCTGTAAAGCGCCAACAGATTGCCGCGCAGTCGGTAGTCGTAGCGCGAGGAAGGCGTCTGCCGCTGATTGGTATTCGAGAAGATCACCCCAGTCTGCCAGCTATCAGTAAGCTGATAGCCGAGCCCCAGCGTAAAGCTGGCGGTGGTGGCGTCGCCGTTGTACCAGGCATCGCCTTTGTAGTCCACATGCTGGCCAGCATAGCCGCCGAATACTGACAGATCGCCCGCACTGCTCGTCTGATGCCGCTGCTGTTGCAGGTGCCCGTCCAGCGTGCTTTGCATATCGCGCGCCAGGGTTTGCGGCGCCTGGGAGAGGGCCGCGACCTGCGCGGGCGCGTCGAGAATCGACTGAATATAGTCCGCCATCATCGCATGTACGTCGGGGCTGGGGTGCAAACGGTCAGCAAACAGATAGGCCTGGGCGCTGGAGAAGCCGGCGTCGGTAGAGGCGCATTCATCCGCTGCGGTGCCGACCGGGCAGGCAATGCCGATGGTATTGGTCAGGCCGTAGCGGGTCGGATCGGCGATCACCTCGTTAAACAGCCCGGCAATATCGACGCGTACAATATTGCCGTTAAGCGTCGCCAGCCCCTGCTCCTCCTGCTGGTTATAGCCCGCCGTCAGCGCCGAAACCTGCGTGCTCAGTGCCTCCCAGGCGCGATAAAGCAGTTGCGCCAGCGCGTCGCGCTGGGCTGGCACGGCGGTCACCTGAGCCGCCGCCTGGGTGAAGGCGTTGCGTACCGCCTGCTGGCGCGAGGCGACATCGGGCGTGGCGGTGCCTGCGAGGGACTGAAAGGCGGCAGTTGTGGCCGCGCTGGAGGCGGGCCCCAGCGCGCGTAACACCGTCTGGATCATATAGGGGGTTTCGCCCAGCTGCGGGACGGTCGGCACAATCACCGCGCCTGCGCCAGCATCCAGCAAGGTCTTCACCTGCGCCGTCGCCGCTGCCGCGCTGGTGCTGAGCGTATTGGTCGCGGTAGCAGGATTGGTGACGGCGGCGGCAACGTCGTTAGCGCCGATCCAGTGGATATAAAGTCCGTTGCTGTCGGCGCGTCCGCCGGTCGAGCTCAGGTAGCCGGCGAGCTGGTCTTCAGTATTGAGCCGGGGATCGAGTTGCGGCCGTGATACTGCGCCACCCTGCGCATAGTTGCTGCCGCCCAGCCTCGAGCGCTGTAGGTCCTGCCCCAGATGTGCAGCCAGAATCTCATCATAGAGCGGATGGCGAGCACCGTCCCAGGTAAAACGGCCGATATTGCCGCTGTCGCTCAGGCTGTCACCAAACACGGTAAGGCTATCCCACGCCAGCGCCGACAGCGGCGTCATTAAGACGCCAAGGGCAGCAAGGGCAGCGAGAGAACGCGCGTCTTTAAGGGTTTTCATCATCGACTCCGGAAATCGCCAGGCGTCACTCGCCCGGCCGCAGGGTTGAAAGACAGACGCGGTCGAAGATGCCCGCGCAGCCTGAAAAGCGCCGCATCACTGATGCAACGTAAAAAAATTGTTAACAAGGACGATTAAAAAACTAGTCAGAGAAAAGCGCTATTGCCACTCTTTCGGCAATATTTTGTCAGGCAAGGGTTAAAACGAAGCGGAGGGTAACGCGTTGTTGTGCCAGCACTCCTCGCTGGCACAGACTTTTCAGGCGGCCTGGATTTGATAAATCCAGGCAGTGACGAGATCGCCTTTTTCAGTGTTCACTGTAACTGGCACGCGTTCGTAACCCGCTTCAAATTCATCCAGCATCGGCCAGTGCTGCGCCAGGCTGGTTGACTGAAAAACATAGCCATGTACAGGCGATCCCTTGGCATCCAGCTGGATAGCCGGGAATCCCAGCGCCGCGCCCCAGCCCGACTCATGCAGTACGCCCTTCACCCACCCCGCCAGCCAGTCACCGCCGATATTTTCCAGAATATGGGCGCTGGAACGCCCCGGACACAAGGTGCCGTAGACAAACAGCTTTTCCATTTACTACCTCCTTTTAAAAGCGAAAGCCTGACTTTACCGACGATGTCAGGCAATGTCATGCTCTGCGCCGGTTACAGTGAACAGATCTGACGTCTGACTGGGCTACTGATTACAGTGAATGTTGTCGCATCGACGTCAGCACCACACTGCTGATTACAGTGAATGTGTTTGCGTCTGTGAAAGCACAGCGCGGCTGATTACAGTCAATCTGCCTGCATAGCTGCCCGACATGCGAACAACAGGCCGATCTGTTTAATCCCTGAGCGATTGTGGGATGAAATGTGATCGCATCTGTCAGTTACCAGACATTCACTGTAATCAGTAGAGAGATGAGAAAGGAGAGCGCGCTACCCATCGACGGTTAGCGCCAGGCAAAGCTGGCGATTTCAGGCTGAAACGCTTAAAAATCAAGGGGCTTATCCTTCAGCCCCTTTTGTTGTTACCAGCGCGTCTGCGCCATATCGATAACGAAGCGATATTTGACGTCGCCCTGTAGCATACGAGCGAAGGCGCTTTCGATCTCTTCACCCGCGATCATTTCGACGTCGGCGGTAATGTTGTGTTGGCCGCAGAAGTCGAGCACCTCCTGCGTTTCGCGGATGCTGCCGATAGAGGTGCCGCTAATGCTCAGTCGGCGGAAAACCATCGGCGTGACATTCGGCGACGGGTGTGGCCGATCGGGAATGCCCACCAGAACCAGCTGACCGTTGGTTTTCAGGGTCGCCAGATAGGGATCAAGATCGTGCGGCGCGGCGACGCAGTCGAGAATGATATCCAGTGAGGCCTGACGGGCAGCCATCTGCTGCTCATCGCGCGATACCACTACGTGGCTGGCGCCCAGGCGACGCGCATCGGCACCCTTTTCCGGCGAGGTGGTAAACAGCGTCACCTCTGCGCCCAGCGCGCTGGCCAGCTTCACCGCCATATGCCCTAGCCCGCCCAGCCCGATTACGCCAACTTTGTCCCCTGGCTGCACCTTATGGTGACGCAGCGGCGACCAGACGGTTACGCCAGCGCAGAGCAGCGGCGCGACCGCTTTCAGATCGAGAGTCTGCGGAATAGAAACCACAAAATGCTGATCGGCAATCAGATGCTGAGCGTAGCCGCCGAAAGTGGGGGCGCCAGTATATTTATCGGTTCCGTTATAGGTGGGCGTAAAGCCTGTCTCGCAGTATTGCTCTTCCTGCTGCTGGCAAAAATGGCACTGGCCGCAGGCGTCAACCATTACACCGACACCGACAACGTCGCCCGCTTTAAAGCGGGTGACGTTAGCGCCAGCGGCTTCGACGCGTCCGACAATTTCATGGCCAGGCACCAGCGGATAACGGCTTACGCCCCACTCATTGCGCGCCATATGCAGATCGGAATGGCATACGCCGCAGTAGATAATGGCAATTTTAACGTCGTCCGGCTGCAGTTCGCGTAACTCGACCTGACCGACAGCCAGCGGTTGCGTCGCCTGCTGAGCGACCAGTGCGTTAATTTTCATGGTGTCCTCCTGATGTCTGCCTGAAGCGGCAAAGAAAGCGGCCCACTATAGACAGGCGGGGAAGCTATTGGTAGTAGTTACCTTTTGGTGACCACAAGGAAATTTTGCCATGCCAGCCTGGATTGATGGAAAGCTGATGTTTTTCGCGGATTCACCGCCGCGGCGTCTGCTGGAGCTGTTTGCCGTAAAGTGGAGCACGATGGTGCTGCACGCCCTTTATCACTGGCCTGAGCAGCGCGCGCGCACGGGTGAACTGCAGCGCAGCCTGCAGGGAATTTCCAAAAAAATGCTGGTGCAGACGCTGCGTGAGCTGGAGCAGCGCGGGCTGGTGTCGCGCAAAGTGTTTGAAGTGGTGCCGCCTAAGGTGGAGTACGCGCTGACACCGCTGGGTAAAACCTTTGCCGAACCGATTGAGCGGATGTATCAGTGGGGGCTGGAGCATCAGGCCGCGCTGGATGAGATGGAGCAGAATCTCGAGGCAGCGCGGCGGCAGGCGTAACCCCGCGGCACCGCATGCGGGGTCGGCAGAAGCTTATCCGAAGGGAAATTCGCGCGAGAGCACGCGAGCGATAACGTTTAACGCGCCGTCGTCATTATTGCTTTCGGTTTTATAACGCGCCACGGCGCGCACCGGCTCCACGGCGTTCGCCATCGCAAAGCTGAAGCAGGCCTGGCGCAGCATCTCCAGATCGTTGGCACTGTCGCCGATAGCGACCACTTCGCAATCGCTGATGCCCCATTTTTCCTGCAGCAGCGCAATGCCGTGCGCTTTGTGGCAGCCCGGAATAATCAGATCGATAAAGCCATAGCCGCTGGAGACCGGATGCATAATGTTTTCGATCTCGCCCAGTTGATTATGCAGGCGCGCCAGCAGCGCATCGACGCCTTCATGCGCCAGGTTCAGGGAAAATTTAAAGATGGTGTCGTCGAGAGCGTAGAGATCGTCGCGTTTCTCCAGCCGGGCATAATGGTTGGACAGCAGGTTGACTACCTCATCCGGGACCGATGAGTGAACGTAGGCGCCATTACGCCCGCACACTACGGTGCTGATATCGGGCTCTTTTGCCAGGATGTCCAGCACCTGATGCACGCGCGATTGCGCCAGCTCGCCACAAAAAATCTCTTCATTGCTGTCTGAAACCCAGGCGCCGTTCTCGGCAACAAACGCAATTTCATCCTTAATTTCAGGAAAGTAACGCTGCAGCTGGTAGTACTGATTGCCGCTGGCGACCACGAAACGAATGCCTCTCTCTTTCAACAGCGCGTACTGTCGTAAAAAGCGCTGAACGTTGTACTCCTTGTTGTCGTCGAGAAAGGTGCCATCCATATCCACCGCGATCATCTTTACCGCCATTGTCATCTCCTTGCTGAGGCTGTTGTTTTAGTGATGCCCACTCAATGAGTAAAGCTTACCCGCAGTGTGGATTAATGAGAATTCTAATAATAAGAATGTTCAGGGCTTTCGGAGCTTTCCTGACGTCATGTGCAGGCGATCACGAAACGGGGGGTTGCCTAATCATAGCTGCTCTGCTTAAACTTACGAACGAAACATAATTTTATTACAAATGAAAAACAGTTACCAGCCTACGGAGGCCAAAATGACCCTACACACACAGACTACGCCGTTGCCCGACGACACCAGCGTAGCGATTCGCACCTTTAAACAGCAGCTTCGTGAGCAAATCGGCGATGTCGAGGCGCTTTTCGCCCGTGTCAGCCAGCGCATCGAAAGCGCGATTGCAGAAGCAAAAGAGGAAGAGCATCAATACGGTACGGCATGGCCGATTGTGTCGCTGGACGCTATCGCGCAGGGAGCGGTTTCGAATGAAACCCTGGCGCGCATTAAACGACGCGGCTGCGTCGTGGTGAAGCAGCAGTTTCCTCGCGAGCAGGCGCTGGCGTGGGATCAATCGCTGCTGGACTATCTCGATCTGAATGACTTCGACGTGCAGTATCGCGGCCCCGGCGATAATTTCTTCGGCAGCCTTGAAGCGTCACGTCCGGAAATTTTTCCCATCTACTGGTCGCAGGCGCAGATGCAGGCGCGCCAGAGCGACGCCACCGCGCAGGTGCAGTCTTTCCTGAATCGTCTGTGGCGTTTCTCTTCACAAGGCAAGCAGTGGTTCGATCCTGACGTCAGCATTATTTATCCCGACCGCATCCGTCGTCGTCCGCCGGGCACCACCTCGAAAGGGCTGGGCGCGCACACTGATTCCGGCGCGCTGGAGCGCTGGCTGCTGCCCGCTTATCAGCAGGTGTTCGCCGCCGTCTTCCGTGGCGATATAGAGGCTTACGATCCCTGGGACGCAGCGTGGCGCACCGAGGTGAATGAGTACGACGTGCCCGACACCACCAAATGCTCCGCGTTTCGCACTTTCCAGGGCTGGACCGCACTGTCAGATATGCTCGCCGGACAGGGTCTGCTGCATGTGGTGCCGGTGCCGGAGGCGATGGCCTATATTCTGCTGCGTCCGCTGCTCGACGACGTACCGGACGACGAGCTGTGCGGCGTCGCGCCCGGCAAGGTGCTGCCCGTCAGCGAGAAGTGGCATCCGCTGCTGATTAACGGCCTCTGCTCGATTCCGCCGCTGGAAGCGGGTGATTCGGTATGGTGGCACTGCGACGTCATCCATTCCGTCGCGCCGGTGGTAAATCAGCAGGGCTGGGGCAACGTGATGTATATTCCCGCCGCGCCGATGTGCGCCAAAAACCGCGCCTGCGCGCAGGCGGTCGCCGAAGCGCTGGCGCTCGGCCGGTCGCCCGCCGATTTCCCGCCTGAGGATTACGAAACAGGCTGGCGCGATCGCTTTACGTTCGACGATCTCAACGACAACGGCCGCCGCGCACTCGGTCTGGCCTGATCATTGCCGCGCAGCGTCCCCTGCGCGGCCTCTCTCTGCTACACTGGCGCCACCCTTTTCCACTAAACGGCCCGCATGAACGCTCGTCATCAACAGATTATTCAACTTGTTAACACGCGCGGCAGCGTGACGGTCACCGAACTGGCCCAGCTGACCGGCGTTTCCGAAGTCACCGTCCGTAAGGATCTCAACCTGCTGGAGCGCGACCATTTCTTGCTCCGTGTTCATGGCTCCGCGATGGCGCTGGACAGCGATAACGTTGGCATGCGTATGCATACGCGTTATGAACTCAAACAGGCGCTCGCCAGTCACGCCGCGGGCCTGATTGACGCCGGCGAGGCGATCTTTATCGAAGGCGGCAGCACCAATGCGCTGCTGGCTCGCCTGCTGGCCGATCGCGCCGACATTACGGTGATTACCGTCAGCCATTTCATCGCGCACCTGCTGAAAGACGCGGCGTGCGACGTGATCGTGCCAGGCGGGCTGTTGCAAAAGAGCAGCCAGTCGATGGTCGGCCCGCTGACGCGCTACTGCATTCAGCAAATACACTTCCATAAAGCCTTTATCGGCGTTGACGGCTGGCAGGCGGAAACCGGCTTTACCGGCCGCAATATGCTGCGCTGCGATGTGGTTGATGCGGTACTGGCGAAGAGTGTACCGACCTGGGCGCTGACGGACGCCTCGAAGTTCGGGCAGATCCATCCCTATCCGCTGTCGTCAGGCTATCGCGTTACGCAGGTCATCACCGACAGCGGGCTGAGCGCCGAGACGCTGGCGCAGCTAGAGGAACAGGGCGTCGCGGTCACGCGCATTGCACCGCACTGACTGTCGCCTAAATCTTCATATGATCGATGAGCGCCCGCAGCTTAGGCGCCAGATTTTTCCGACTGGGGAAGTAGAGATAGAATCCGGCGAAGGTCGGCAGAAACTCCCCCAGCAGCGGCACCAGCTCGCCGCGCGCGATATAGGGCTGATAGGTCTCCTCCATGCCGAATGCGATGCCACCGCCCGCGCAGGCGGTGCGGATCATCACCCCCATGTCATTGGTATTCAGTCGCGCGTTAACCGCCACATCGAACTCCCTGCCCTCTTCTGCAAATTCCCAGCGATAAGGGGCCATGCCCGGCTCGCGGCGCCAGCCGATGCAGCAGTGCTGCAGCAGCTCATGAGGGTGACGCGGTGTGCCGCAGCGCGCCAGATAATCGGGCGAGGCGACGGCGACCTGCCGCTGGCGCAGCGAGACCGGCACCGCAATCATATCCTGCGCGATGATCTCTCCCAGCCTGACGCCAGCGTCATAGCCCTGCGCCACAATATCGAACTCTTCGTCAGTGATGGAAATATCCAGCTCGATATGGGGATAGTGGCTGAGAAACGACGCCAGCAGCTCACCGTTGATAAAACGTTCGGCAATAGAAGAGACGGCGAGCCGCAGCAGCCCTCGCGGCTCGCCCGCCAGCGCGCTGACGTCCACCACCGCCTGATTGAGCTGTGAGATGGCTGGCGCCGCCTCGGCGAAGAGCCTCTCCCCGGCCTCAGTAAGGCTCAGACTGCGCGTAGTGCGATGTATCAGCGATATCTGTAGCCGATCCTCCAGCCGCCTTAAGGCCTGGCTCACTGCCGGTCGCGTCACGCCCAGCGTCTCAGCCGCCACGCGAAAGTTGCGCGTTTGCGCCAGGGTGACAAAGACCTCCAGCGCGTTTTTATCCAGCATCATTGGTTAGCCTCTATTACCAGTCAGGTAAGGAACGGGTGGATTCTCTTTATAGAGCAGCAGGCCTAGGATCGCCAGACACTTAACAGCAGGAGAGAAACCATGAGCAATAAAGTGATCTTAATCACCGGCGCCTCAAGCGGCATAGGCGCAGGCATCGCGCGTGAGCTGGCGGCGAGCGGCGCGACGCTGCTGCTAGGCGCACGCCGTGTCGATCGTTTAGAGAGGCTGGCGGCGGAGCTTGAGCGCCAGGGGGGAGAGGTGGCCGTCGCCGCACTGGATGTCACCTCACGCGCGTCCGTTCAGCAGTTTGCCGACGTCGCGCTGGAAAAATGGGGACGGATCGACGTGATGATTAACAATGCGGGCGTGATGCCGCTGTCGCCGCTGGCATCTCTGAAGGTTGATGAGTGGGATCAGATGATTGACGTCAATATCAAAGGGGTGCTGTACGGCATCGCCGCCGTGTTGCCGCCAATGCTGGCGCGTGAAGCGGGCCATATCATCAATATCGCCTCCATCGGCGCGCTGAGCGTTTCGCCCACCGCAGCCGTTTACTGCGCGACCAAGTTTGCCGTGCGGGCGATCTCAGACGGTTTGCGTCAGGAGAATACGCAGCTGCGCGTGACCTGTATTCACCCTGGCGTAGTGGAGAGCGAACTCGCCTCTACCATTACCGATCCCGCCGCCGCCGCGCTAATGGAGGATTATCGATCTATCGCGCTCCAGCCAGCGGCGATCGGACGCGCCGTCCGCTTCGCTATCGAGCAGCCTGACGATGTCGACGTCAGCGAGATTGTGGTGCGCCCTACCCGCTCGCCCTATTAACCCCGCCTTAGCGGTTAAGACTGGGCAACAAAAAAGGCTGCCTTGCGGCAGCCTTTTCTGGCACGTCCCTGTACGACCATCCGTTATTTATAGAGTTCAGCGGTCATGTAGACGCCGTTATCGGCGCGGGCGCTGGTAATTTTGTAGCCTGATGCGCCTTCAGCCTGCGCTTTTGCGGCGATATGGGCTTCAGCGCTGTCCAGCGTGCTGCCGTGTGCAGAGATGCTTTCTGCGGCAAAGCTGCCGAATGAGATCATAGAAAGTGCAGCGACGGTAGCAAGAGCGAGTGTTTTTACGTTTTTCATGGTCAAAATCCTTCTTTTGTTAGTGCAAGGCAACATGCCTTCGATGGGTGTAATAGTAACCCCAGTTACTATTACTCACCTAACAAAAAGTGCGATCTTGATCACTCTTTTTTTAATGCCTGCTGGACCGCCCATTGCGCATGAATTTGCGTGGTATCGAACAGGGGCACGCAGGCATCGTTCACTGTAACCAGCATAGTAATTTCGGTACAGCCGAGGCTAATCCCTTCGGCACCCTGCGCGGCAAGCATGGCCATGATCTCGCAAAACCGCGCCCGCGATTCCGAATTGATTACTCCCTGACACAGCTCCTGATAGATAACCTGATGGACAAAGTCACGGTCATTCTGCTCAGGCGTGATAACCTCCAGCGCCCATTTATCCGTGAGCCGTCCGCGGTAAAAAGCCTCTTCCATGGTAAAGCGCGTGGCCAGCAGCCCGACCTTCTTTAATCCTTGTTCATGGATGCGTTGCGCAGTTGCATCGGCGATATGCAGCAGAGGGATCGTTACCGCCTGTTCAATCTGGGGTGCCACTTTATGCATGGTATTGGTCGCCAGCACCAGAAAGTCAGCGCCTGCACGCGAAAGCGCCTGCGCCGCTTGCGCCAGCAGCAGGCCAGCTTCGTCCCATCGTCCCGCCCTTTGCAGCTTCTCTATCTCATCGAAGTCCAGGCTGTAAAGCAATACGCGCGCCGAATGCAGGCCACCCAGGGCGAGCTTAACCTCTTCATTTAAAATGCGGTAATAGAGCGCCGTCGATTCCCATGACATGCCGCCGATTAAGCCGATGGTTTTCACATTACGCCTCGCTTCTTCAGATGATGATTGTTATAGCATGCCTGATAACAGACCGCGCAGGCGCGGCTTTATTGCCAGGCGGGTGCGCTTGAGCACAAAAAAACAGCCACAGATATGGCTGTGCTTATTTTCCGGGAATGGATTACGCCTGCTGTGGCCAGCGGGCCTGAGGAAACAGCGAGAGCCGTACGTTGAACAGATACAATAACGGCGCATAAAAGCGACTATCGTGTTGCGCCAGGGTTTCCAGCGCCAGCACCAGCCTGTCCAGCTCACCTAGCAGCGCCTGATGCGGCGGCGTCTGTAACACCCTGATACGGCTTTTAAGGAATTGCCGTAGTTCGCCGAACAGCGGGTCGCAGCTAATCTGCTGCTCGGCCAGCAGCGGCTGATGACGGACGTAGAAGTCATAGCAGTTGGCGCCCAGCCAGGCTTCGGTAATCAGATTGCCACCCGCCGCCAGTTCGGCATCGTTGTCGATACGCTTACGAGGAAGGATAACGTTAACCTTGTCCAGCGTGCGCGCCACAAACTGCTGACGCATCAGCAGCGAAGCGCTGTTGAGTTCAACCGCAGTAATAAACTGCAGCAGTTCTTTCAGTCCTTTGCGCAGCGCACGTTTAGCAGTCCAGGCAGGCCGTTTGTTGCGGATCACCGCGGTAACCATTACCGCTGCCGCAATGCCGCTGAGGGTAGAGAGGGAGGCATTCACTATAAGCAGCAGGTTGGGTTTGAAGTGATGACTCATTCCGATCAGGCCAGGGATCTGCGTCGCCACAATCAGGCCGATCAGATTAGTGGAGGGATTAGCGATCACCAGTCCTAACGCCATCAGCCCTGGCGCCAGGCAGAGCACCAGCGCTTCAAAGGAGGTCGCTTCCGGTATCAGCAAGGTGGTGTAAAGCATGCTGATGACGATCGCCACCACCACGCCCTTGAGAAAAATCTTCATCGGCGCGAGCGGACTGTCCATGGCAGCAAAGAAGGAACAAAGAACCGCCGCCATCATGGGGGCAGTGGCGCCATCCACCCAGCCGCTGCCTATCCAGAACAGACAGGTCAGGAAGGTGGCGAGAAAAGCGGTCAGGCAGGAGAGCAGCAGCATGCCTTTATCGACATGTTTATGGCTGCGCGCCACCTTGCCAGGTTTCGTGCTCGGCGTCAGATCGCTGACACGCTCGCCCACCGTCTGGTAAGCCTCTGCGATACGCACGAAATTCAGTAGCCTTTCCAGCAGACCGGCGAGCAGGATGCTCTCCTCAACTGGCAGCTAACCGCTTTCCCACTCCGCCTTAAGTTGCTGCTGCGCTATCGACAGCCTTTCATTAATCGCATGCGTTTCGGCGCCGTGCTCGGCGCTGTTCAGCCAGCGCAAAAACTGCTGAAACGTCTGCGCGACATGTTCTGGAAAGCGTATCTGCTGTTCCGCCAGCAGGCTGAGGCGCGCCTCAATCGCCGTGAGCGTGGGAATTAAATAGGAGAGATGCTGATACTGCACGCTGACCAGCCGAATTAGCCGCCGAGCCGCTTCGCCTTCATAAACGCAGTGGGTAATCAGGGTCTCAACGTTCAGCGGGTAGTTCGCCATCTGGACAAGAATATCTTCCCGTTCCAGCGACTTCTCTTTAGGCATCACTGTAATCAGCTCGGCGCAGAGCTTTCTGGCATTTTGATACCAGTTGCTGACGCTCTGCTCCAGCATGCTGCTCATCGAGACCGGCATAATGAGCCGATGCACCAGGCTGCTACAGAGGATAGCGACACTAATCTCCTCCACGCGCGAGATAACCGTATAGGTGATATCGGCCGGAGCGGTGACGTCAGGAAAGCCCATAATCGCCGCGCTATATCCCGCCAGCATGAAGACATAACTTTTGGGCGTGCGGTCGTGTAGCGACAGGTAGAGACAGAGCGCAACCCATAGCGAGATGCAGAGGCTGAACAGCATTGGGTCCTGCACCGTGGCGGGATAGATCAGCAATACGAACAGCCCGCCCAGCAGCGTGCCTAAAAACCGGAAAACAGATTTTGAGATAGTGGAGGCGGAATAAAGTTGTGAAGCGACATAGACGGTGGTCAGTGACCAGGCAGGTTTATCAAGGTTGAGTTCTAGTGCGATAAAGAGCGCTAAGAAGGCGGCCAGGCAGGTTTTGCTGGAAAAGAGTAGCGCGCTTTTTGAAAACCACTTCATACGGTGAATGGACCTCAGACAGGCATTTTTGGCCGTATCCTGGCAGAAGGCCTGGCGGAATGCTCTTTGATTATTACTACAAATTATTAACGTGCTAACTATTCTCTCGCAGCATAAGTCAATGCAATTGGTTATTTACCGGTTATATCCGCTATTTGCTAGGTTAGCGAAAAAAACGGAGAGCAACAGATGAAAAGAAATGGATTAACGCTGGCAATAGTGGCCTGCGCCCTGACTGCCGCCAGTCACGCAGCACCTGAACAGGTAAATATCGGCTATCAGAAAGCGAATATCTTTGCCCTGCTTAAATATCGCGGCACGCTCGACGCCGCCTTCAAAAAAGAGGATATCGCCGTTCGCTGGGTCGAGTTTCCCGCCGGACCGCAAATGCTTGAAGGACTGAATGTAGGCAGCATCGACCTGGCGGCCACCGGCGATGCCCCGCCCGCATTTGCTCAGGCGGCAAAAGCCGATCTGGTTTACCTGGGACACTCACCTGCGAATCCGAAAACCGAAGCAATAGTAGTGCCTTCCTCATCTGCTATTCACAGCGTTAAAGACCTTAAAGGTAAACGTGTGGCGCTGAATAAGGGCTCAGACGTTAACTATCTGCTTATCGCTGCGCTTGAAGAAGCCGGACTGACCTATAAAGATATTACGCCGGTTTATCTGCCGCCAGCCGACGCGCGCGCCGCTTTTCAGAAAGGCGCGGTGGATGCCTGGGTGATTTGGGATCCCTATCTCGCAGAAGTTGAAGCCAGTACTGGCGCGCGTCAGGTGCGCAATGCGGAGGGACTGGTGCCGCATTACACCTTTTATCTCGCCAGCCGGAAATTTGCCGACAGCAAGCCTGATACGGCCAAGAAAGTGCTCCAGGAGTTAAGTACTTTAAGCCGCTTGGCAAATGAGCATCAGGATGAGGCAGCCGCAATTCTGGCGCAGTCCACCGGCCTGGATAAAGCGATCTGGCGCACCACGCTCACACGTCTGCCTTATGGAGCGAAACGCATGTCCGAAAGCGTGTTTTCGCAACAGCAGACACTGGCGGATACCTTTACCCGTGTGAAGCTGCTGCCGGTTAAAGTCGATGTGCGATCGGCTACCTGGTCAGCAGATAAGTAATAATGTGTTATTGCCCTGACCTCAGGGCAATCATCTCCTCACTTATCGCCAAGCCTGGCGATTTCAGCCTGAAATCCTGATTAAAAAATAATTTTATTCAATCACTTACATATGAAACTGCACTGGAGAAGGTTGTTTTGTTTTCAGCATGGGCAAAGTATAGCGAGAGATCTTGCACTTTTTATAGCTAGCGCTTTGCCTGATAGCTTTTGACTTTAAATTAGATTGAAATTCTGGCGATTTCAGCCTGAATTTTTTTTGTAAAAATCGCAAAAACAGTAAGTTAGCTTTGAAATACTGATGGCGAACAGAGAGGCGGGAAGAGGGGGGATAAAACACATCCGGGTAGCGATTTACCCGGATGTAGAAGCTTACTGATCGCCCAGATATTTGCGTAACGTTTCGGCAATCACTTTGTCCAGTTCTTCCTGCAGCTCTCTGGATTGGCGGTTAAACTCGTAGCTGAACATGCGGCCGCGAATTTTCTTCCGGGCAAAACGATCCTTATCCGCAAAGGTCCAGAGGTTTTCTGAGACAGGTTTCTCTTTTGCGGGGACTTCCATCAGCGTCTGACTGCCGTTACGCACCAGACGAAGGATATGGTTTTTCACCTCATCTTCTGCCAGGCCTTCGCGGGCGCAGATACTATCCACATCCATAGACACGGTTTCGATGAGCCGCTCAATCGGCTGTCCTGTTTCAGAAAGTTTATCGGCGGCCATCAGCAGCGCCTTGTAATCAGGATAGGTCAGTTCGGAATGGTTGGGAAAAAGTGAAATCAGCTCTGCCGGCACGCTCGCCGCCTGTAAAGCTCGCGTCACTTTTGCCTGTGACAGGCCCTGACTCTCTGCGATCTCTTTTTGCGACAGGCCACCGTTTTTTAACGACAACAGACGCAGGCCAACTTCACGCAGGTTATGTTCACGCGCGGTCTGGATATCCTGAGCCAGCCGACGCGCCTCTTCGGTGGTGATCGCAGTTTCAGAAACCAGGATATCCAGCCCGGTCTTGCAATACAGCGCGGCAGCGCGACGGCGCGAACCGTCCAGGATCTCAATCCGCCCGTCCCGCTTTACGCCGATTGCCGGGAAAAACTGCTGAAGCTTGATAGTGCGGATAATATCGCGCAGCGAATCGGGCGTCAGACCCGCCTGATCACGACCGTTGGTTTCCATCACCACAAAGGTTTTATCTTCTATTTCCCTGGCTTCAATGCGCTCAAGGCGAAACAGGGCGCGCTTTCCCTTTGAAAGGACAAAGGTTTGGGTGAGCGTGTCTGTTGTCGCTTCAGCCTGCACAGGCGTCTGGCTAAAGGTTCTGCCAATAGTAATTCTTTTTGCACTCATAGCGACCTCAGTTCAGGCGAATAAATTCAATACGGTCAAAAACCGCTTTCGCAAAATCTTCCGCGGCTGAGCGCGCGTTCTTTAACGCTTCGCTGCTGCCGACGTAGGTAGAAGGGTTAGCCGATATAACGGTGTCAAAGGATTCGCCACAGCGCTCAAACCCGTCCAGGCGCGGCAGAGCGGCATCAAGCATATCGCCGCCGAATATCTCTTTTGCCAGGCTGTGACAGAGTTTGTGATCCGCCTTGTTCGACAGCTTAGACATAAAGCCGATATTGCCCTGCAGGCGGCAGGGCGCGCCGGACTGTTCGATGATATCGATCAGCTCAGGAAGGCGCGTCAGATACTTAAGAGTTGAGTGGAAATCGACCTGCGCTGGCGGCACGGGCGTCATCAACAGATCGGACGCCGCGATGGCATTTTTCAAAAATGCATCCAGATGCGGGCCGCTGTCGATAAAGATGAAATCATAATCTTTCTTGAGTTTAGCAATGACATTCTCATACAGCACCGCATGTACATTCTGTTCAGAAAGATGTTCGGCACAGAGTTCTTCCCAGCGGGAAGCGATAAAAGCATCGTCAATGGATGCCGGCAGCACATCAACGCCGGGAATAATCGACGGCACGATAAATTCTTTTAACAGCTCTTCACGACTGACGTTTTGCAACATTGCCTGCGCGGCTGTCGCTTCGACAATACCCACTGAGCGTTCATGGTTGAGGAACATCGTCGCAGAAGACTGAGGATCGAGGTCGATAACCAGTATACGTAAATCTTCAAAAAGCAGATGTGGATGCGCCCTTAGTGCATGAGCAAGAGAGACGGTCGAGACAGTTTTAGATACGCCACCTTTAAGATTACCCACGAAGATTGTATAGGCTTCGGAATGGCGATCGCGATATTTAGGCACGCCACGATGGTGATAAATATCGATGATGTTTTCAATCGACATAGCGTACTTGGTCGAACTACCCGCAGCGCGCTTGTCAAACTGGTAGCCGCTTTCTTCCATCTCATTGACAGCATAGTCAACGCTCGCGCGCGTCAGTTTTGGCAATTTTGCCAGCGCAGCTTTAGCGTAAACCTGGTAAAAAGTATTTTCGTGTAGCTCTTCTTTCTGCGCCTGAATCTGTTCTGTCAGGCTTAGCAGCATCCGCTCAGACCGTTGTGCGACTTTCAGCACCTGCTTTTCGTCGTTAGCCATACTTGCTCCACACATGTAGGATTTGTGACTTTATACATAAATCCTGCATGTCGGGCAAGAAAATATCTTTCATACCGGAATAAAGAAGGATCCAAATTTGGCTGTTAAGATAAGAGGTTGTTTCCAAGATTCACTGTAATCAGTACCAGGCCGTAAAGATGTTAACTAAAAAAGCTAACATTCACTGCAATCAGTTATTCGTTCACTGTAATCAGTAGCCTGGAACCATTACCCGCTTTAAGTTTCCTTATTCCCTGCATCACCTAGCTAAACGTTCACTGTAATCAGCTGTTGCCCCAGCAAGCATTCACTGTAATCAGCGGAGGAGGGCAAGAAAACGATACACGCTCAAACATTCACTGTAATCAGTAACCGCATCCTCGATGCATAAGCTGGCAGAGTTTCAAAGCGGAAATGTTCACTGTAATCAGAACAGCATTCACTGTAATCAGCAAATATGCTCACTGTTCACTGTAGTCAGCAGCCAGCGTTGAAGGGTGGAGCAAGCAGGAAGGAAAGAATGGTGGTGCGGCAAACATTCACTGTAATCAGCAAACAAGCTGAGAGTGGCCAAAGCAAAGCACTAACGTTCACTGTAATCAGCAAAGTGAGTAAACCCAACCGACAGGCAAGACGTCAGCACAGAAAAAACGAAGAAAGAGATGCAGAACGCAGGAGAGAAAAGTCAAAGATTCACTGTAATCAGCAAAAAATAGTAGGCCATGGAGAGGCGCAGCAGCGTTCACTGTAGTCAGTAGGCGCAGCTAATCGGATCCTTAGCTATCTGATAACACCGTGTAGAAGATGAGATTCACTGTAATAAGCAATAGCGCTTAAATAAGCTGCAAAAACCGTTCGTCAGGCTGAAAAGATTTACTGTAATCAGCAGAAAAGCTGACCCTGTCACGTTTCACCGCGACAGACATGATGGTGTTGGTGTTCACTGTAGTCAGTAAATCGAGATCTCCGAAGGAAGTTAATAAAAATCATTGTAATTCATTGATTTAAAAAATCATTCACTGCATGCAGTACAGCGCCTCTTTGAACCATTCACTATATTCAGCAGATAAGCTTCCCAGAGTGGCCTCAGAGAATATTCACTGTAATCAGTGTAGACAGCATTCTGCAGATAGCAAGAGAGTGGAAGATAAGGTTAGTAAGCGCAAACAAACTAGCTAACCGTCTGTTTTAACTAACTATTGAAAGGATAAAAAACAGAGTAAGAAGATATGCATCGGTTCGAGTTCACTGATTACAGTGAACGATGCCCATTACAGTGAACGGTGCAGAGGACCCACCACTGTGAACGGTATGCCATCGCGGCAACCATCCCGTTCCCAGAAAAGTGACAGTGCCGCAGGCAACATACCGATTACAGTGAACGATGCCTATGACTCATCGAAATCGATTTCGTCGAGAGCATCAATACTCTCCAGCGTACTGATTCCATCAAGTTTTGGCGTACGACTGTGGATGATAAAAAACACCGAGCGGCCACGTTTAACCTCGGAATAATCGAGATAGCCAATCTCCTTCAGCTGCTCCATAGCGCGTCGCACAACGTGGTTCTGCGTCGTGGTTTTTGAGCCGAGATTCAGGCGCATACGCAGACGCGCCAGCGAGATAGGCGCAGGATTGGTCGGCAGGCTCTCAAGAAAGGTATAAAGCGCCTGCGCAGACTCTTTGCGCTTAAGCCGGGATATCGCTCTGAGCTGCAGCAGAACTTTATGGTCAAAGTTATAGAGCTCAAACAGCTTGGGATCGGCCTGAATGCGCACCACATCTTTTTCCCGATCGTAATAGGCTGACTGCACAAGGTGCGTATGGTAAGCCTTACCGTTACCCTCAAAGGAAAGGGTATTTGTGGCGATGCGCCGCAATGAGGCGTCCAGCCGCTTACGCAACGCCGCAGAAGAGTTAGCGGAGGGAATGCCGCACATCTTAACGAAGTCGATAAAGGGCAGGGTAACGGTATCGCCCTGAGTCGGATAGCGGGAAAAAGACTGAATGATCCCCGCCCAGGTTTTGAAATCGTTATCCATATCCAGCCTCGCGCCGGTAATGGTAATCTTCTCATAACCCTCTGCTTTCACCAGCGACAGGTTTTTAAGCTCTTTGGTCGCATCGGTGGAAGCCATTGCTCCTGACTTTCCGCGCGCTGTTGACTTTAGTGTCGGGACAAACAGTCCCAGACGCATCAACGCGACGGGCTGAACAGTATTGTTCTTATTGGGATGAAGCTGAATAACTTCGCCGCTGTTTTTGGTCACCGACAGAAAAGGTTCAAGTAACGCTTTGTTTTCGCTCTCTTTATCTGCCATAACATGAGATCTTCATTCTGTGGATGAAAGGGATCGTTTTCTGACTACAGTGAACACTAGCACTGTTTATAGTGAACATTCTACAGTGTATAGTGAATAAAGTACTGATTACAGTGAACTCTTTACTGATTATAGTGAACGCGATCACCTTCTGAGCCCTTGTGCCGTGCGGCCTGCGACGATCGGGGATCTCTTAGGATCTCTTTTAGATCTCTTTATGATCGTTTATTAGGATCTTCTCACTGTATATGTGGATAAACGATCGTCGCTATGATGTCAGTCAGGCACCGCCTGCAACAGATCGACCGAGAAACCGCATCAGGCGCCAATGCTCTCTTCATAATATAAAAACAAGTTGCTCACTATTATTCATTTTTCATCACGAAACAGGAAGGGTAGGGTAAGCCCATCGTCCACAGATATGCTGAGAGGCAACATGACCGATTACGCTGTTTCAAGAAATCCCGCCAATGGCGACATTCTGGCTCGCTATCCTGTGCAGTCTCTGACGGAGCTGGATAACATCCTTGCAGCCAGCGCTGCAGCCTTTAAACAGTGGCGCGAGACCGATATGGCGTCGCGCGTGAAAGTGCTGCGTCAGCTGGCTGAACAGCTGCGCCAGCGCGAACCGGAACTGTCACGCACAATCACGCTGGAAATGGGCAAACCTCTGGCGCAGGCGCGCGCCGAGATCCTTAAATGCGCCACTCTCAGCGACTGGTACGCCGAGCACGGCCCGGCAATGCTGGAAGATCAACCCACGCAGGTGCCTGACGCCTGGCAGCGCTTTAAACCTGTCGGAACCATTCTGGCGGTGATGCCATGGAACTTCCCCTTCTGGCAGGTGTTACGCGGCGCTGTGGGCATGCTGCTCGCTGGAAATACTTACGTTCTCAAACATGCGCCGAACGTCATGGGCTGCGCCACGCTGATGACGGAGCTGTTTGACGCGACAGATCTGCCTAAAGGAGCCTTCGCTTCCGTAAATGTCGATAATGACGGTGTCTCTGCCGCAATTAAGGATCCGCGCATTGCCGCCGTCGCTGTAACCGGCAGCGTACGCGCCGGCTCCGCTATCGCTGCCCAGGCGGGCGCAGCGCTGAAAAAAACCGTTCTCGAACTGGGTGGATCGGATCCTTTTATTGTGCTGGCCGACGCCGATCTGGACGAAGCGGTAAAATCAGCCGTAACTGGACGCTATCAGAACACCGGGCAGGTCTGCATGGCCGCTAAACGCTTTATCGTCGAGGCGTCCATTGCAGAGGAGTTTGAAGCGCGCTTCAGCGCGGCGGTACAGGCGTTAACCATGGGCGATCCACTGGATGAGAAAAATTATCTCGGCCCTATGGCTCGTTTCGATCTGCGTGATGAGCTGCACAATCAGGTGCAGCAGTCACTGCGCGAAGGTGCGCGTCTGGTGCTGGGCGGTGAAAAGATCGCGGGCGAAGGTAATTACTATGCACCGACGATCCTGTCAGATGTCACCACCGAGATGACGGCGTTTCGTGAAGAGCTGTTTGGCCCGGTAGCGGCGATCGCTGTGGCTCGGGACGCCGATCATGCACTGGCTATCGCCAACGACAGCGAATTTGGTCTGAGCGCCACGGTGTGGAGCCGTGACAGCGCCACGGCAGATCGTCTGGCGGATCGTATCGAAACCGGTGCCGTGTTTATCAACGGCAACGGCGCGTCGGATCCGCGCGTCACCATCGGCGGCGTTAAAAAAAGTGGCTATGGCCGCGAGCTCTCCCATTTTGGCGTGCATGAGTTCTGCAACATTCAGACCGTCTGGAAGAACCGCCGCTAAAACCCGCTACGCGTCGATCAGAGAAGCGAGGGCAAGCTGGCCCTCGCTTTTGCCGTTTAAGGGCACCACGCTGCGCTGAGGCGCTTAATCCGCGCTTCGCGAAGTTGATGTTCGATGAGACAGAAAGAGTAAGCCTCTATTTAGCCTGCCCGACACGCTCCATAAACATTTCAGCCAGGTCAGAGATCGCGCCGTTGCCCACCAGCCTCTGCTCATTAATGCGTAATATAAGCGAGGTTGCGCGTCGTTTTCCCTGCAGCAACGGCAGAGGGCGAAGCTCACCGCTCTCAAGCAAAGGAGCGATGTTCCACTCCGGCAACCAGCCATAGCCTAACTGATGCTGCACCGCCTCAATAGCGGCTGAGAGCGTGGTGAAGGACCAGCTCTCGGCCTGCTCGCCGTTCAGTTCCGTCTGTTGCTGCTGTTGACGATCCAGGATCGTTATGCAAGGCCAGCGCGCGAGCGTCGCGACGCTCAGCGGCGGCGGCTCGCTGTGCAGTGGATGATCGCGATGGGCGACGGCGATGAAATCGACGCTCAGAAGACTTTCTCCCGTTATTTGCTCATCGCCATACTGCGCCACCAGCCAGAGATCGGCCTGCTGCTCAGCCAGCCTGTCAGCTGTTTCGCTACGCACAATTTCGCTGAGCCAGATGCGAACATGGGGATAGCGCTGCTGAAACGCCTGTAGCACATCAAAAAGCAGCGGTTTCGGCATAATGGCATCAACCATCAGGTCGATGCGCGAGCGCTCGCCTCGCTGCAGTGCATTTGCCCGCGCTTCAAGGGCGCTGAACCCTTCCAGCAGCGGACGCACCTGCGCGAGAAGCTGGTGCCCCTCCGCGCTGAGCACGGCGCGACGTCCTTCCTGTTTTAACAGCGTCATGCCCAGCCGCTGCTGAAGCAGACCAAGCTGATAACTCAATGAAGACTGGCTACGATTGTTCTTCTCCGCCGCCAGCGCGAAACTGCCTTCCTTCACGACGGCATCAAGCAAAACCCACTGTTCGAGCGTTGTTTTAAGCATAGTTATTTATCTAAAAATTAAATCATTAAGCGCTAAAAATAGCGTTATTAATCGTTTTTGCAACGAGTAATACTCTCCTCAAGGCAAATCAATGAGGAGGCCACAATGAGCACTTTCGATAAACACAACCTGTCTGGTCTGGTCGGCAAACATCTGGTTTACACCTACGACAACGGCTGGAACTACGAGCTTTATATTAAAAACGCCAATACTGTCGACTACCGCATTCACAGCGGTATGGTGGGCAACCGCTGGGTTAAAAATCAGCGCGCGTTTATCGTTCGTCTGGCAGAATATGTCTATAAAGTTTCCTGGACCGAGCCTACCGGTACCGACGTCAGCCTGGCCGTTAACATGGCCGATAAGGTGTTCCACGGCACCATTTTCTTCCCACGTTGGGTGATGAACAATCCGGAAAAAACCGTTTGTTTCCAGAACGATCATCTGGAAGAGATGGCCAGCTACCGTGAAGCAGGCCCGGCTTATCCAACGGAAGTGATCGATGAGTTCGCGACGCTCACCTTTGTACGCGACGCAGGAGAAAACAACGACACCGTGATTGATTGCCCGGCCAGCGAGCTGCCCGCCAATTTTCCGGCTAATCTGAAAAACTAGAGGAGGTCAGAAGAGCTCAACATGAGCTCTTCTGGTTTCTGAACGGCAAGAGCGGAAAGGGCTAGAAAAACTGGTAGGAGCCATCACGTCGCGCCTTCGCCTGGTACATCGCGATATCGGCATGTTCGAATAACATTTCAGCCGATGCTGTACCAAATCGTGCGAGACTGATGCCGATGGCGGCCCCGATCCGTACCTCCATGCTGTTGGTAACAAAGGGCTCTTTCAGGCTGTCTATAATGCGCTGAGCGATAGCGGACGCGGCATTGCGATGGCCGCATTTGGCAGCAACCACAAATTCATCTCCGCCCAGCCGCGCCACCGCATCGCCTGGACGCATGCAGCGCTGGAAGCGTTCACTCACCTGCTGCAGCAAGGCATCCCCTGTAGCATGGCCCATCGAATCATTCACCGCCTTAAATCCGTTAAGGTCGATAAACAGCACAGCGGTGTACGCCGGATCTTTACTCTGCGCGAGCATGCAGCGAACCTGGTCGTTGATCCAGGTGCGATTAGGTAAACCCGTTAAGGCATCACGGGTCGCCAGCCTCTCGAGCTTGCGTAATCTTTCCTTGTCACGTGTGATATCGCGCGACACCAGCACCGCGCCGATATTGTGGCCCGTAGAAGGATCGCTGACGCTGCAGGCTTTGGTGCCAAGCGTTATGTGGTGACCGTCGCGATGAAGCTTGCGCACTTCAATTACGTCCGGCAGTTCGCCGCCTTTGAACAGGTTTGCCAGCGCCTCGGCAGCCGGCGCGCGGTCGTCAGAATGCAGGAAATCCACCACCGGTTGGCCAATCATCTCTTCGGCAGACCAGCCGATCATTTCACTGTAGGAGGGGGAGATTGAAACGTATCTGCCTTCGGCGTCGCAATGGGCAATAAGGTCAGTGCTGTTTTCTATCAGAAGACGGTATTCCGCCGCCGTGCGCAGTGCGTCTTCAAGCGCTTTGCGCTGCCCGGTGATATCAAGTATGAACCCGTTGTACTTCAGGCGGGAGGCGGCAGGCTGGCCATCCGGCAAGCCTGATACCAGCACGCGCCGCGTTGTGCCATCAAGACACTGAATCGGCACTTCGATATGAAAGGGGGTTACGCAGTCTAACGCCGCAGTAAGCTGCAGCGCGATTTGCGCATCATCATCAGCCTGGGCGAATCTGAGCCATTCGCACAAAGTAACGCCTTTCAGCGCAGGAATCAGACCTTCAGGGCATTCCTGGCTGAGGATGCAAATGCCTCTGGCGTCCGTGGTCCAAACAGCGGAAAAGGTAGGTTGGATCACAGGATTCATAGTGGTCGGCTCCATGGTTGGCTGACAATACTGGACAACCTCAATACCCGTCGTAACAAACCTCTCAATCACCCTGTTCCAGCAATCGCAAAGCAGGCGATGCGTCTAAGGCGTGTGCGCTGAGGAAAGGTGCGCCATCAGCGGTGATAAGTGCTATGGCTTGTCTGAGCGCTTTTATATCGCGCTCTTTTGCACGTAAAGATGCGCGGCGATCTATCGTTGACGTAATGCAGGGTAAGAAGTGTGACACTTCCATTATCGGCGAATCGGCCCATAATCTTTAATTGTCCTGGCTGATGGCTACGATTGGCAACAGCGCGTTAATTACTGATGTTATCTCTGGAGTGAGAGGGTGAGCAGAGCGGTGTTTTTCAGGCGGCGGTTTAAAAAAGTCTGGCTATAACCAGCCAGACTTAACGCAGGCGAGCGGGCGACAATTTCTCCTGAAAGAATTGAGGCCTGGCCGACCTTAGCCCGTTGAAAGCCGGAAAGTTGAGACGGAATGGGTCAAGTGTTGCACCTGGTCTTCAAGCGACGCCGCTGCCGCAGCCGACTCCTGTACAAGCGCCGCGTTTTGCTGGGTAACGGAATCCATTTCGGTGACCGCTTTTTCAATTTGCGCGATACCGCGACTCTGCTCATCAGAGGCGGTTGAAATATGTTCCATCAGGACGTTTACGCGACTGACAGAGGAGATGATGGCATTCATCGCTTCGCCTGTCCGGCTCACTTGTTCCGCGCCTTTGCCGATGATATTTACAGACTCGGCAATAAGGCTTTCAATTTCCTTCGCCGCCACGGCGCTGCGCTGCGCGAGGTTACGCACCTCACCGGCGACAACGGCGAATCCTCGTCCCTGCTCCCCGGCGCGGGCGGCTTCCACAGCGGCATTCAGCGCGAGAATATTGGTCTGAAATGCGATGCCATTAATCACGCTGATAATATCTTCAATTTTCTTCGAGCTTGAATTAATCAAATCCATTGAAATAATGACTTCACGCGAAACATCTTCCCCTTTATGCGCATTTTCAACCGCTTCACCTGTAAGTCGACAGGCTTCATACACATTATCTGTGTTCTGTTTTACCGTTGCGCCCAGCTCTTCCATACTGGCGGCCGTTTGCGTTAATGCGGCAGCCTGCTGCTCGGTACGTGAAGCCAGATCAACGTTCCCGGCCGCTATTTCGCTGGATGCAGAAGAAACGGAATGGGCGGAATCGCGCACCTGCATAATAATTGTCGTCAGGGACAACCGCATGGCCTCGAGAGAACGCATCAGGCTCTGAATTTCGCTACGCGAAGCGGACGTTACCGGAACGGGGGTATCGAGATGGCCTTCGGCGATTAAATTACAGTGTTTTCCTGCGTTGATTAAAGGCGTAAGCACAAAGCGATGCATCAGTATCGATATGGAAATCACTATCAGGCCAAATAAGCTTCCAATGACCAGCAATAGCATAACGCCTGAGCTGAAATGGCTTTGGGCATCTTCATTCAGTTTTCTCGCATAGGCTTCATGCTGCGCCAGCACTTTATCCAGAATGATTTCGTAGGCGCGATCAAGACGAATGACAGCAGGCAGGCGTTCCCTGAATAGAACCTGATTCCGGGCTTCAGCAGCCTCTATCAAGGGTTGAATGCCCTGATTTCGGTATGCCAGATAAGCCTGCCGATAGGCGTCAGCCTCCGCTTCTTCACCCTTTAGTCGAGGGCTGTCGAGATAGGCGTGAAACGCCACATCTGCTTTTTCCGCGGCCGCTTTTACGCCGTCCAGCGACGCGGCGGAC
>NZ_JAUZUX010000022.1:0-55401 GCF_031844285.1 Enterobacter sp. BRE11 | reverse complement strand
TGAATCACGCCTGAAGGGAAAGCTGCACGTTATCAGCAAGCGTTACACTCAGCGCATTGAGCGACATAACCTGAATCTGAGACAACATCTGGCAAGGCTGGGACGGAAGTCACTGTCGTTCTCAAAATCGGTGGAGCTGCATGACAAGGTCATCGGGCATTATCTGAACATAAAACACTATCAGTAAGTTGGAGTCATTACCTCGAGATGCGGCAAAGCCCTTGTTCCCCCTCTTTCAGGCAATCCGCACGCTGAACGGTACACCCATCAGTGTCATTTTATTCAACGCCTTCACCCGCGCCCTTGCCTCGCCCACCTGCGCATCGTAATCACGCAGCGACAACCGTTCTCCGAACTGCATCTTCATCCGCGACATCGCCGTTTCCGCCAACGAACGCAGATGGTAGCCGATTTTAAGGTGTATCACGGCGGCTCATACTCTCAATAAATCCCTGTTAGTAAATGCCCCTGTTATAGCTCATTCATTGCCTGAGCCAGCAGTCGCGCAGCTACCTCAAGCGCAGGGGATTGAAAAAATCTTCAGATATATATCATCACTCTGAACATACCCGACTAACGGCAGAATCTCACGACTCTGCCGTTTTTGTATTATTTTTCAGAGGAGTAGTAATGAAAAATTCTGAAGGTTTGAAGTCATTTCAGCAATCGCTTTCCGGCCTACCGCAGTGGGTAACAGAGCGGATTCTGCAACAAATTAACCAGTTAACTGACTACGAGCCAGTGATCGGCATTATGGGTAAGAGCGGTGCCGGTAAATCCTCACTCTGCAATGCCCTGTTTGCCAGTGAGGTATCACCGGTCAGCGATGTGGCCGCCTGCACCCGTGAACCTTTACGCTTTCGTCTGCAGGTTGGCGAGCGCTATATGACCGTCGTGGATTTACCCGGTGTAGGCGAAAGTGGCGCTCGCGATACCGAGTATGCTGCGCTGTATCGCGAACAACTCCCCCGGCTCGACCTGGTTCTGTGGCTGATTAAGGCCGATGACCGGGCGCTGGCGGTGGATGAGCACTTTTATCATCAGGTGATTGGGGAGGCATACCGGCATAAGGTGCTGTTTGTTATCAGCCAGTCGGATAAGGTCGAGCCCACCAGCGGTGGGGGGCCATTGTCCAAAGAGCAGAAGCAGAATATCAGCCGTAAAATCTGTCTGCTGCATGAGCTGTTCCAGCCCGTACATCCAGTGTGTGCCGTGTCGGTCCGTCTTCAGTGGGGACTGCGGGTGATGGCCGAGCGAATGATTAAGTGCCTGCCACGTGAGGCCACCAGCCCGGTGGTGTCGCAACTCCAGCCTTCCTTTCGCACGACGGTAGTCCGGGAACAGGCGCGTAGCGATTTTGGTGAAACCGTCGGTGCTGTACTCGATAGCATCAGTGCCTTTCCCCTGATACCCGCCCCGGTGCGGGCCGTCATTCAGGCCGTGCGCACCACCGTGGTGTCAGTGGCCCGTGCCGTCTGGGATTTCTTCTTCTGAGTATTTAACCCATCCCTGTTACTTCCCTGCCCCTGTCGCCGATGCGACGGGGATTTCTTTTATTTGTTTTCCCATTATGAGGAGTCTGCTTATGACCCGTCTGGCTTCGCGCTTTGGCGCAGCAAACCTTATCCGTCGCGACCGTCCGTTAACCCGTGAAGAGCTGTTTCGCGTAGTGCCCAGTGTATTCAGTGAGGACAAACACGAGTCCCGTAGTGAGCGTTATACCTATATACCCACCATCTCCCTGCTCGACAGCCTACAGCGAGAAGGCTTCCAGCCATTCTTTGCCTGTCAGACCCGCGTGCGTGACCCGGGTCGTCGTGAACATACAAAGCATATGCTGCGCCTTCGTCGGGAGGGGCAGATTACCGGTAAGCAGGTGCCGGAAATCATTTTGCTGAATTCACATGATGGCACCAGTTCGTACCAGATGTTGCCGGGACTATTTCGCGCAGTTTGTCAGAACGGGCTCGTCTGTGGTGAGTCGTTTGGCGAGGTGCGGGTGCCGCACAAGGGGGACGTGGTGAGTCAGGTAATTGAAGGCGCGTATGAGGTACTGGGCATTTTTGACCGTGTGGAGGAGAAGCGGGATGCGATGCAGTCGTTGCTGTTGCAGCCTCCTGCGCAACAGGCACTGGCACAGGCTGCACTGACGTACCGGTTCGGGGAGGACCACCAGCCGGTTGCGCCGTCACAGGTGCTCTCCCCGCGCCGCTGGCAGGATGAGAGTAACGACCTGTGGACCACGTACCAGCGTATTCAGGAGAACCTGATTAAGGGCGGGCTCAGTGGTCGTAGCGCAAAAGGCGGGCGCACGCATACCCGTGCCGTGCGGGGCATAGACGGTGATGTGAAGCTTAACCGGGCACTGTGGGTGATGGCGGAAGCGATGCTCAGTGGTTTTCGGCCTGCGTGAGTTCACACTTTGCATCAGATAACGTTACGGCGGTGTTAATAAATGACACTCCCTGTCATTTTTGGTGGGAATTTTTGCCGAGTATTTCACCGAAAAATGGCGCAGGCCTGACAGATTCAGGCTTCAGGCCTTCCTCAAAATAGCGGCTCCAACAGACATATCCTGACAACCCCCTCCTTTAGAATCTCATGTCTTTCAACCGGTTAACCTGCACGGAGGAACCATCATGCCACCGACAGAGCGTCGCTACGACAGACTGGCGGTCAGGCTGTCGTTGATTATCAGCCGCCTCGTAGCGGGTGAAACGCTGGATATGCAAAAGCTCGCGACCGAGTTTGACGTGTCAGTCCGCACCCTCTACAGAGACTTTCGTGAACGGCTGATTTATCTGGATCTCGAATGCCATCAGGGCTGCTATCGCCTACGGACAGGGGCCGGGCCGCAGGGCGAGCTGGATGTCCTGACGTTTGCCCACCGTACCGGCATCGCCGGCCTCTTTCCGGGGCTGGACCGTCGGCTGGTGAGCCTGCTGCTGAACTGCGAGGGTGCCCCCTGCCTGACCGGAGATGCGGTTTCTGTGGGCTCACCTGCGACCCAGCTGTCCTTTTACCGGCTGGTACAGGCTATTACCACCTGCCAGCGCGTCACGTTGCTGACTGACGGAAATCGTTGCGAAAGACTGGCCCCTTACAGGCTGATTGCCCAGCAGAGCCACTGGTACTTGGTTGCGGAGCATCACGACCGTCCGGTGGTGTTTTCGCTCAGTGATATTCACCTTGTGCAGCCCCTCACTGAGAGTTTTAAACGCAACGAGCGCTTTTACCGACTGACAGAAGATTTAAGTTTTATCCGAGCACTGCCGCATTTTCAGTTTATTCAACAGGCAATCACCAACATAACTACAACCTAAAGGAAATCAGCTTCTTGCCGATACCCTTTTAGGGGAAATTCTACACACAACAAGGTATTTATGATGAAGCGAAACCTGAACACCAGCTACCGGCTGGTATGGAACGAAGTTTTGGGAGCATTTGTTGTTGTCTCAGAATTGGCAAAAGCAAAAGGAAAGCGCAGCACTGCTGTTCTCGCGCTGGCAGTTGCCGGACTGGTGGCAAGCCCTGCGGCACTGGCTGATGATGCGCCGGGAAACACCCGTACGGTAGCGGCCGGTGAGGTAGTCAATGGTGCGGTGATCGGCAATCACGACTCACAGATCGTTTTCGGTAAGACAAACAACACAGTCATCAACACAGGCCTGGAGTTCGGTGCTGATAATGATGACAACAGCGGTGGTCAGTGGGTACAGACGGGGGGCGTGGCAAACCAGACCACCATTAATAATAGCGGGCTGCAGGGTGTACTGGCTGGCGGCAGCGCCACAGACACCACAGTCAACAGCGGTGGTGGTCAGAGCGTGCATGGTCAAGCTTCAGATACCACGCTTGACGGTGGTACACAGTGGGTACACAGCGGCGGTATTACCTCCGGCACGATCATTAATAAAGACGGGGCTCAGCTGGTAAAAGCTGGAGCGCAGGCTACCGGTAGTGTGGTGAATACCGGAGCACAGGGTGGTCCCGATGCAGAGAACAACGACGGGCAGTGGGTTGCCGGTACCGCAACTGATACCACCATTAATAACGATGGTCGTCAGATTATTGCCGCTGGTGGCCTCGCTACCAGCACAGTGATTAAAGCGGACGGCGACCAGAGTGTGCACGGTTCGGCAATTAATACCCTGCTGGAAGGTGGCTTCCAGTACGTTCATGAAGGTGCCAGCGCCGAAGGTACAGTGATTAGCCAGAACGGCTGGCAGGTGGTGAAGAACGGAGCGACGGCAACGGATACCACTATCCTTAATGGTACTGGCACCGAGGTGGCAAACGGCAACAGCGCATCCTCGCAGAGTGTGCAGGCTGGTGGCTCTGCCCTGAACACCACTATCGGTGATGATTCACCCTCCGGCGAATTGCTGACCGACCTGTCGTATCAGATGGTGGATGGTGGACGTGCGGAAAATACCACCATCAATAATGGCGGGGTACAGTCGGTTTTTGCCGGTGGTACAGCTATCGGCTCGGTCGTGAATCGTGGTGGTCGGCTGGAAGTGTCCATCTGGCAGGATGAACCTGTTGCCGGGAAAACGGCAGTGGCCGGGTCGGCGAATAACGTCACAGTGGAAGCGGATGGCATATTGTCGGTGGATGCGGGCACTTCCGCGACGGATGTGGTCATCAAACAGGGCGGTGCATTATGGGCGACCACCGATTCCACGGTTACCGGGACGAACAGTCTTGGGGATTTCTTCATTGATGGCACCACGCATATCGCTACCAATGTCCTGCTGGAAAACGGCGGGCGTCTTGATGTACTAGGCAATGGCATCGCCGATACCACTACGGTTAATCAGGGCAGTATTCTGGCCGTCGCGACCGGTGGTAAGGCGCAGAACATCGTAATGCATGACGGCGGTGTGCTGATTGCCGATACCGGTGCAACGGTCAGCGGTACGAACACCACCGGCGCATTCGGCATTGACGGCGCAACCGGTAAGGCCAGCAACCTGCGTCTTGATAACGGCAGTCAGTTCACGGTACTGGGTAACGGCAGTGCGGATAACACCACAGTGGGTGCAGGCAGTACACTGAATGTGGCCCAAGGTGGCACGCTTACTGGTACCACCACATTTGGCGACGGTGCATCGCTGACAGGGAGTGCCACCAATAGCGGACAACTGCACTTCAGCAACGGTAACGCAGCCATCAGCGGTTCGGTAAGTGGTGACGGGCAATTACTCAAAGAGGGTAACGGTACCCTGACGGTCAGCAATGGCACGTTGTCTCAGTCACAGGTAACCCTGAATCAGGGAACGCTGGCGCTGAACAATGCGATCATCAACAGCGATATCATCGCACAGTCTGGTACCCAAGTGCGCCTGACTGGCAACTCGGTGATGAACGGCGCGATTGACCCGACTGACGTCACCCTCGACAGCGCTGCCAGCTGGAATATTCAGCGTGGGGCGGCAGTGAAATCGGTGCTCGATAACCTCGATAACGCCGGAACCATCAGTTTTACTCCAGCCACCGGTAGTCAATTTGTCCCGGAAACACTGACGGTCACCAATCTGACGGGCCGTAACGGCACCATCAACATGTCGATTCGTCTTGATGACCCGGCCTTCCCGACCGATATGCTGGTCATTGACGGCGGACAGGCAACCGGCAAAACTTGGCTGAACTTCACCCATACCGGTGATGCAGGGCTGGGCCTAGCGACAACCGGCAACGGCATCAAAGTGGTGGATGCGATTAACGGAGCCACCACTGAAGCCGGAGCCTTTGCGCTGGGCCGCAAATTGCAGGCCGGGGCGTACAACTACACCCTGAGCCACGGCAGTGCCGATGAAAACTGGTACCTCACCAGTGAAGCGGGTTACCGTGCCGAAGTGGCGCTGTACGCCTCTTTGTTTGCGCAGAGTATGGATTACGACCGTGCATTGGCGGGAACATACAGTCAGCGCAGCAGCGCCGTGAACGACCAAGGGATCTGGGGACGTATTCAGGGCGGGCATACCGGGCGTGATGGTAACGGCGGCATTGCACAGGGCGACACCCCGGAAAGCAGCGGCAGCTACGGTTTTATGCAGCTTGGTGGTGACTTGTTCAAGCATGATACCGGTACACTTTCCCTAACCACTGGTCTGTATGGCGCAGTAGGCCAATCGTCGGTGGATGTGAAAAACGACGATCGCTCTGCAGCAGGCAGCGTGCGTGACACGGTGTACAGCATCGGCGGCTATCTGACAGCAGTTCATGATGCCAGTGGATTGTGGGCAGATATCGTGGCACAAGGCTCCCGTCACAGCCTGAAAGCCAACTCTTCGGATAACCGTTTTGATACTGACGGCACTGGCTGGCTGGCCTCTGTGGAAACCGGTCTACCGTTTAACATCAGTCAGGGATTGGTGCTGGAGCCACAACTGCAGTACATCTGGCAAGGACTGTCTCTGGATGATGGGCATGACAACGGCGGTTACGTGAACTTTGGTGACGGCAGTGCGCAGCATGTCCGCGCCGGTATCCGTTTTGGCAGTTCGTCTGAAATGGACTTCGGTCAGGGTACCTCTGCGGTCACAGGGTTTGCTGACAGCATGAAGCGCAGCGCAAGTGAGCTTCCGGTGAACTGGTGGGTACGTCCGTCGGTCATCCGCACGTTCAGTTCCGATGGCGATATGAGCATGGGCACGGCGACTGCAGGCAGCAATGTCAGCTTCACCCCGTCTCAGAAAGGCACGTCGCTTGACCTGCAGGCGGGTATTGACGCACGAGTACGGCAGAATGTCACACTGGGCGTGCAGGGCGGTTATACCCGCAGCGTCAGCGGTAACAGCGTTGACGGTTACAACGGTCAGGCCACACTGAAAGTCACCTTCTGATAATCCTGCCACTCTAACCAGAGTGGTATCAGTAGTCCTCACAGCCCCTGTTGCTCTGGCAACAGGGGCTTTTTGCATTTAAGGAGGCATATGCCTGAATCTCACTTACTGCCACCGGGACCCTTCACCCGAAGACATGCGCAAGCGGTCACTACCACGTACAGCAATATCACCCTCGAAGACGACCAGGGCAGTCACTTCCGCCTTGTGGTTCGTGACACTGAAGGCCGGATGGTCTGGCGGGCATGGAACTTTGAACCCGATGCCGCTGAAAGTCTTAACCGCTACATCCGCACCTCTGGCATCCGTACAGGCACCTCCACCCGCTGACCGCGAAGCATTTACCCGCACATTTCACCTCCCCGAACACGCTTTATTCCCCCATTTGCCAGCCATCGCCGCTGGCGTTTTTTATTAACGGAGACATGCCCATGACAACACAGACGCAGTACGACCTCGCACCCGCTAACCAACCCGAATTTGAACTGACCGTCACGCCGGTCCCCGATGAACAGCGTATCGATTTCTGGCCACAGTACTTTGGCGCTATCCCGCAGTGGCTACTCCTGGAGCCGCATATCTTCGCCTGGATGGACCGCTTCTGTGAGGGCTACAGCGGTGGTATCTGGTCGTTCTACACCCTCAGCAATGGCGGCGCATTTATGTCCCCCGAGCCTGACAACGATGAGACATGGCGTCTGTTTAACTGCCTGAACGGTAACGATGCCCAAATGAGTGCAGAAGCAGCAGGTATTGCTGTCTGCCTGATTGCGTATAGCCACCATGCCTGCCGTACAGAATGTGA
This sequence comes from Enterobacter sp. BRE11, assembly GCF_031844285.1. Classification (NCBI taxonomy): domain Bacteria; kingdom Pseudomonadati; phylum Pseudomonadota; class Gammaproteobacteria; order Enterobacterales; family Enterobacteriaceae; genus Enterobacter; species Enterobacter sp. BRE11. The sequence continues at coordinate 47,745 of NZ_JAUZUX010000022.1, read as the reverse complement.
CGCGATGACCGCACACTATTACCGCCTGCGGGACTACACCCTGCAACACCCCGAGTCACAGGCCATTCTGCGCATTATTGATTAAGGAAACTCATTATGGAAAAACTACTTTCCACACAGACTCCGGCATTTCCGCTGACTGCACAACGCACGATAAAACGCGCTTTAACGCTGCTTGATCACCACCTGCGCGAAACTGGCGTGGCATTCACGTCCGCCCAGGCTGCCCGTGACTGGCTGAAATTGAGAATGGCGGGACTGGAGCGCGAAGAGTTCATGGTGATGTACCTGAACCAGCAGAACCAGTTGATTGCCCACGAAACCCTGTTCACCGGTTCAATTAGCAGCACCGAGGTACATCCTCGGGAGGTGGTCAAACGCGCCCTGTATTTCAATGCAGCAGCAGTGATACTGGCGCATAACCACCCCTCCAGGGACACCACACCCAGTCAGGCTGACAAAGCCATTACGCAGCGTCTGGTGCAGGCACTTGCGCTGGTGGACATACGTGTTCCGGACCACCTTATCGTCGGTGGTAACCAGATACTGTCGTTCGCTGAACACGGTCTGTTGTGAGATGCATTTACCTTAAAGGAGAACATTAGTGAATGAAATGACCTGGGGCCTGCAGCGTGACGTCACACCACGCTTCGGTGTCCGGCTGGTGCAGGAGAGCAACCGACTGCACTATCTGTCTGACCGGGCCAGTATCACCGGTAAGTTCAGTGACGTTGAATGTCTAAGGCTGGATGAAGCATTCCCGCACTTTGTCCGTCAGATGGAATTGATGCTGACCACTGGCGATCTGAATCCTCGCCATACACACTGCGTCACCCTGTACCACAACGGTTTTACCTGTGAAGCCGACACCCTTGGCAGTTGCGGCTACGTATACATCGCCATTTACCCCACTCAGCGTTAATTACCTTCACGAGAGCAAACATGAAAACTTTACCTGCAACAACTCTGCGGGTGGTGAAGCCCTGCCTGTCACCCGTGGCTGTCTGGAAAATGTTACTGACACGCCTGCTGGAACAGCACTATGGTCTCACCCTCAACGACACACCGTTCAGTAAGGAACGTGTTATACAGGAACATATCGATGCCGGGATCTCGCTGGCTGATGCCGTGAATTTTCTGGTGGAAAAATACGAACTGGTGCGTATCGACAGGAAGGGGTTTAGCTGGCAGGAACAATCCCCTTATCTCCGGGCTGTAGACATTCTGCGAGCACGGCAGGCAACTGGCTTGTTGCGGCAAAGCCGTAAAAATTTGGTACGGTGAATATTACAGGCAGTGCTACTGGCTTTCATCACTATCCGGGGATGCTGGCAGCGAGATGAAGAGGGCAGGGTAGCAATTCCTTACCTGACCCATTACCTGACCCAAATTGCATCCAAAGAAAAAGGAGTTAGACGATTTCTCATCTAACTCCTTGTTTTATCTGGTGGCCCCTGTTGGGTTTGAACCAACGACCAAGCGATTATGAGTCGCCTGCTCTAACCACTGAGCTAAGGGGCCAGCGGAGCGGGGATTATAATGTATCTGTTTAGAGCGATCCAGCACTCACGCGCCAGATGCTGAAAAAACGTCCATCACATGAGTGCTTGATTAAACTAAACATTTCCAGAACACGCGGTCAAATTTTACCTGTTACGTACAGAAAAGGCGGCCAGGCAAACATGCTCCGATCCGCCTTTAAGCTGACTCATACCCACATTCCCAACTGAAAAATGTTAAGCACCAACCTCTCAATCGCGATAGCGCGACGCCGACTGGCTCAGCGAAAGATAGGGCAGCATCGCGCCGCGCGCCCGGTCATACTCCTGCCACAGCGCGATCTCCTCCAGCGCCGGGATAGTCACCGCTTCGCCCGCCTCCAGTCCCGCCAGCGCGGCATCCACCATCTCTTCCACTTCCATAATCATGCTGGCCGGTACCCCATCGATCGACGTGCCGGAGCGGTCAAAGATCTCCGTGCGCGTCACACCTGGCAGCACAGCCTGCACCTGGACGCCGCTGTTCGCCAGCTCGCGCTGCATTGAGCGGGTCAGCGTCAGCACAAAGGATTTACTGCCGTTATAGGCGCCGTTAAACATCTCATGCATCAGCGAGAGCACCGAGGCGATATTGATAATCACACCGCGTCCACGCGCGCGAAACGCATTGGCCGCCGCATGTGCCAGGCGGGTAGGGGCGATGATGTTGAGTGCCAGCATGGTCTGAATACGATCGATATCCGCATCGATAAACTCGCCGTCCACGCTCATACCGGCGTTATTCGCCAGCAGCGTAATCGCCGTGTTATCTCGCAGCTCCTGCTCGACGCGCTGCAAATCAGCTGTATCGGTCAGATCGGCGCGCAGAATACGCGCCTCAATCTGATGCTGCTGTTGCAGCGTCTGCGCCAGCGTCTCCAGCCGGGACTGGTCGCGCGCCACCAGGATCAGATCGTAGCCGCGCGCTGCAAGGCGCTGAGCGTAGGTGGCGCCGATACCGCTGGATGCGCCGGTGATTAAAGCAAAGCCTTGCGATGATGCTGACATGATAAACCCCTGTTGTATGATGGTTGTCATATTTGTAGTTAATATGACGTTCGTCATATTCATCGTCAAGCTGGAATATGATGGTCGTAATAATTACTATGAACAGCAGAAACTATCAGCGGGAAACGAGCGATGGATAAACAGAGCCATAAGGCGCGCACGCGGCAGCGCATTCTGAATGAGGCGGCACGGGTGATGCGCGAATGCGGCACGGAAAGCATCGGCGTGGCGGCGCTGATGAAGCGCGTCGGGCTGACGCACGGCGGCTTCTATGCGCACTTCGACTCGCGCGAGGCGCTGGTGCAGGCGGTTATCGCCGAAATGTTCACCGACTCGACGCAGCGTATGGCGCCGCTGTGGCAGGGCGCCGATCCGGCCGCGCAGCTGAACGCGCTGATCGACTACTACCTGTCAGAGTCGCATCGCGACTGTCGCGCCGAGGGCTGCCCGATGCCCGCGCTGGTCAGCGAGGTCGGCCATCTGCCGGAAGAGGCGAAAGCGATCTTTACCCAGGGCGTGACGTCGATGCTGCGGCGGTTAGGCGAGCTGCTTGCCGAGCTGGGGCAGCGCGACGCCGAGGCGCTCGCCAGCAGCCTGCTGGCTGAGATGGTCGGCGCGCTGGCGCTGGCGCGCGCCTGCCCGGATCAGGCGCTCTCTGCGGCCATGCTGGCGCGCAGCCGCCAGGCGCTGAAGCGCCGCACCGGGCTGGAGCAGGCAGCATGAGCGAGCACAACATCAGCGATATCATCGCGCCCGGTCTGGAAGTGCTGTTCTGCGGCATTAACCCTGGCCACTCCACGGCGCACACCGGCTATCACTTCGCCCATCCCGGCAACCGCTTCTGGAAGGTGCTCCGTCTGGCTGGCTTTACCCGCGAGCAGCTCCGGCCCGAAGAGGAGCAGCGGCTGCTGGAGACCGGCTGCGGCATCACCATGCTGGTTGAGCGTCCCACCGTGCAGGCGAACCAGCTGGCCGCTGAAGAGCTGCGCGACGGCGGCGCGCGCCTGACCGACAAGGTGCTCAACTACCAGCCGCGCGTGCTGGCGATCCTCGGCAAGGACGCCTTCAAGCGCGCTTTTAATCAGCGCAAGGTGGAGTGGGGCTTACAGGGCATTTTTATGGGTAAAACCCAGGTCTGGGTGCTGCCTAATCCCAGCGGGCTGAACCGTTCCTCGCTCGATGAGATCGTCGCGGCATACCGCCAGCTCTATGATGCGCTGCAGCAGGGCGTGAAATAGCCAGCGGCGAAAAAAGGGCAATAAAAAACCCCGGCGAGCCGGGGTTTTTTAACGCGAGCGGATTAGTCGTCCAGGAAGCTGCGCAGCACTTCCGAACGGCTCGGGTGGCGCAGCTTACGCAGCGCTTTCGCCTCAATCTGACGAATACGCTCACGCGTAACGTCAAACTGTTTGCCCACCTCTTCCAGCGTATGGTCGGTGTTCATATCGATGCCGAAACGCATGCGCAGCACTTTGGCTTCGCGCGCGGTCAGGCCTGCCAGCACGTCATGGGTGGCTGAACGCAGGCTCTCGGAGGTCGCAGAGTCGAGCGGCAGCTCCAGCGTGGTGTCTTCGATAAAGTCGCCCAGATGCGAATCTTCGTCGTCACCAATCGGCGTCTCCATAGAGATAGGCTCTTTGGCGATTTTCAGCACCTTGCGGATCTTGTCTTCTGGCATCAGCATGCGCTCGGCCAGCTCTTCCGGCGTCGGCTCGCGGCCCATCTCCTGCAGCATCTGGCGCGAGATACGGTTGAGCTTGTTGATGGTCTCAATCATATGCACCGGAATACGGATGGTACGCGCCTGGTCGGCGATAGAGCGGGTGATCGCCTGACGGATCCACCAGGTTGCATAGGTCGAGAACTTGTAACCACGACGGTATTCAAATTTATCAACCGCTTTCATCAGGCCGATGTTGCCTTCCTGAATCAGATCGAGGAACTGCAGACCGCGGTTGGTATATTTTTTCGCAATTGAAATCACCAGACGCAGGTTCGCTTCCACCATCTCTTTCTTCGCACGACGCGCTTTCGCTTCGCCGATAGACATGCGACGGTTGATATCTTTGACCTGCTCGATGGTCAGGCCGGTCTCTTCTTCGATCTGATGCAGTTTCTGCAGGCAGCGCATCACATCTTCTTCCACTTCTTTCAGCTTCTCTGACCAGGGTTTATTCATGGCCAGCGCGGCTTTGAACCAGCTCTCGCTGGTTTCGTTGCCGGTAAACAGCGTGATGAAGTTTTTCTTCGGCATTTTGCACAGTTCAACGCACAGCTTCATGATGATGCGCTCTTGCGTGCGCACGCGCTCCATCATTTCGCGCATGTTGTTCACCAGGTAGTCGAATTGCTTCGGCACCAGGCGGAACTGCTTAAAGACGTCAGAAAGGTTCTGAATCTCCGTTACTGCATCAGCATGGCTGCGACCTTTGCTCTTGATAACAAGGCGGGTCGTTTCATACTGCGTGCGCAGCTCGACGAACTTCTCGCGCGCCAGTTCCGGATCGATAGAGTTATCGTCGTCGGAGCTGTCGTCTTCGCTCTCTTCGTCTTCATCTTCGTCGTCGTCGCGGTCTTCCTGAGACAGCTCAGAGCCGACGTGGGTGGCGGTAGGCGCCAGATCTTCTTCAGCGTTTGGATCCACAAAGCCGGTGATCAGGTCGGAGAGGCGAGATTCGCCCGCTTCGACTTTGTCGTACTGCTCCAGCAGATAGGTAATGGCTTCCGGGTATTCCGCAACGGAACACTGAACCTGGTTGATACCGTCTTCGATACGCTTGGCGATGTCGATTTCGCCTTCGCGCGTCAGCAGCTCAACGGTACCCATCTCGCGCATATACATGCGCACCGGGTCGGTGGTGCGGCCAATTTCAGATTCTACGCTGGATAACACCTGAGCGGCGGCTTCCGCGGCATCTTCGTCAGTATCGGTGCTGTTTTCATTCAGCATCAGATCGTCGGCGTCAGGGGCTTCTTCCACCACCTGAATGCCCATATCGTTAATCATCTGGATGATGTCTTCGATCTGATCGGAGTCGACGATATCTTCCGGCAGATGGTCATTGACCTCAGCATAGGTCAGATAGCCTTGCTCCTTACCACGGGTGACAAGCAGCTTAAGCTGTGACTGCGGGTTTTGCTCCATAAGACGGTATCCACACTTCTGTTAATTAGATTGGTGTCGGTCGGCAGCGAGCCAACTATAACAGTGAAGGCGTTGTATTATTGCCGCTGCCTTCGTCGCGGCCAGGGCTTTTGCCCCTTATATATCGGCACTTAAGCCGCTTTGTATTCTGTTCGAGGCTACCTTACTTGCCAGTTTCCGTTCTGGCAGTGCTCGCACTCCTCACGTACTTCAGTACGCTCCGGGTGCTGCGCGCTGGCAGAACGAAAACTGGCTGCGACGGCTACGCCTCTGTTACTGTGCGTTCTGGCCTGTCTGACTTCACCGCCGACGGCCCTGCTACCTTGCGCTCTGAACGGTAGGCTTTCTCGCCTTGCCCGCTAAGAGTCTGTTCTGGACTATCTGACTTTCTCGCCTGGGCCCTGCCAGCGCGCTCTGAATTGGGCCGGCTTCTTTACCCAGTCGTACTAACAGCGCGCGCGGCGTAATGCCAAATTCGTCACGTCTCCGGCCTGGCTTATCGCGTCGCTTAGCCTCGGCTTGCGGCGCATTGCCCCAGAAACGAATGGGCCAGAGATGCGCTTTTCGCTACGCGCAACATTCTGACCCAGTGACATTCTACTTTTTCGCCAGCGCCTGGCTTAATGTCCAGAATTCACGGCGCTCTTCCGCGCTTAAACCCTGGGTGCGATCGCGAGCGATCAGCTCTTCAAGACGTTGTTCAAGCGCGGCGTCGTAAATGCTCGCCAGCGAGTCGTGAAACACCGCTTCAACTTCCTCATCCACTATCATGTGGTTCCACGTGGCTAAGGTTTCAAGCGTCTGGCTAAAATTTGTGCCGCGATATAACTCTAGTAGCTGTCCGGTCGTCAATCCAAGATTCTCAGTGCAGCGGCTGACTAATTCAGCAAACAGCTGCAGGCCCGCCATCTTTACCTGCGACAACCCTTCAAGCGTTGGCACCAGGGTTGCAAGATGCGGGTTTTGCACCAGTAGCGCCACCAGCACGCGCATCGTGGTGCGCTTTAGCGGCGGCGCTGTCGGCGCGGCGCCGCTGGGTGCCAGCTTCGGCATCAGCTTCTCTAACTGGTTATCGTCAAGAATCCCGAGTTTATTACCCAGTTCCTGACGCATATAGATGCGCAGCGTCTCGCCGGGGATCTGGCTAATCAGCGGCAGGGCCAGCGTGCTCAGGCGCGCTTTACCGTCGCGCGTGCTCAGATCGACCTGCGGCAGCAGCGAGTCGAACAGGAAAGAGGAGAGCGGCATCGCCTGCTCCATACGCGCTTCAAACGCCTCTTTACCCTCTTTACGCACCAGCGTGTCTGGATCTTCGCCGTCCGGCAAAAACATAAAGCGTAGCTGACGTCCGTCATTCATGTAAGGCAATGCGGTTTCCAGCGCGCGCCAGGCGGCTTCCCGACCCGCGCGGTCGCCGTCGTAACAGCAGATCACGGTATCGGTGCTGCGGAACAGCAGCTGAATATGCTCCGCCGTTGTGGAGGTGCCCAGCGACGCCACGGCATAATCAATGCCGAACTGCGCCAGCGCCACCACGTCCATATAGCCTTCCACCACTAGCAGGCGGGCAGGCTGCGGATGATGCTTTTGCGCTTCATACAGGCCGTAAAGCTGACGGCCCTTATGGAAAATCGGGGTTTCCGGCGAGTTCAGGTACTTGGGCGTATCGTTGCCCAGCACGCGGCCGCCGAAACCAATTACGCGTCCGCGCTTGTCGCGGATCGGAAACATGACGCGCTCGCGAAAGCGGTCATAGGTGCGGCCCTTATCGTTGGAAACCAGCATGCCGGCTTCCATCAGGGACTCGCGATCCTCTTTATTGCCGCCGAAGCGCTTTAAAACGTTATCCCAGCCCGGCGGCGCGAAGCCGATAGCGAAATGCTCAATCACCTCGGCGCTTAAGCCGCGGTTGCTGAGATAATCGCGCGCCGCGCGCGCATTAGACTGCGTCAGGCTCTGCTGATAAAACCCGTTAAGGCTCTCCATCAGCTGATAGAGGCTCTGGCGCTGATGACGCTCCATCTGGCTCGGGCCGCTGCCCGCTTCGTAGGGCACTTCCAGACCATGCTGCGTTGCCAGCTCTTCGATGCTCTCGACAAATTCCAGCCGATCGTAATTCATCAAAAAGTCGATGGCGTTGCCGTGCGCGCCGCAGCCGAAACAGTGATAAAACTGCTTCTCGCCGTTTACGGTGAAAGAGGGGGTTTTCTCATTGTGGAAGGGACAACACGCGTGGAAGTTCTTGCCCTGCTTTTTCAGCTTAACGCGGGCATCGATAAGATCCACGATATCCGTGCGGGCAAGCAGATCATTGATAAAAACGCGCGGGATTCTTCCAGCCATAAGCCCCAGTTTTTCAGCTCATAAACGGCAACAAGCCGCGCTTCCCTTCGGAAAGCACGGCCTCTTACTTGACTCTGTCTGCGTTTAACACGCGGTGGAGGCGAACCTCCGGAAGAACTTAGTACAGACGAGTGCGGCGTGCGTTTTCGCGAGCCAGTTTCTTGGCGTGACGCTTAACTGCAGACGCTTTAGCGCGCTTACGTTCTGTGGTCGGTTTTTCATAGAACTCACGACGACGAACTTCAGCCAGAACGCCTGCTTTCTCGCAGGAACGCTTGAAGCGACGCAGTGCTACGTCGAATGGCTCGTTTTCACGTACTTTAATTACCGGCATGTAACTCTCACCTCGATAAAATTCGGTTTTTGCTGCTGACTGCGGCGCCAGCACATTTCAAAATGGTGCAGCATTTTACTCCAACGCGAGTCGGTTTGTAAAGCACCATGGACAATTAAGAACCAACAGGAGCGTTTGCCGATGCGGCTGCCGGTTTATTTCAAGGGTGCGGAGTATAGCGCACTCTTTGCGCGCCACGAAATCACTTTTTGCAGCGAAAGCGTCGACGAACGCGGGCGTGGCTATGCTACACTGCGCGCCGCAAGTAAGGGGTAAGTGCTATGCGAATTCTGGGTATTGAAACATCCTGCGATGAAACCGGCATCGCAATCTATGATGACGAAGCGGGCCTGCTCGCCAATCAGCTTTACAGCCAGGTGAAACTGCACGCCGATTATGGCGGCGTGGTGCCGGAACTGGCGTCGCGCGATCACGTGCGCAAAACCGTGCCGCTGATACAGGCGGCGCTGAAACAGGCGAACCTGCAGCCGCAGCAGATCGACGCCGTCGCCTATACGGCGGGGCCTGGGCTGGTCGGCGCGCTGCTGGTCGGGGCCACTATCGGCCGCTCGCTCGCCTTCGCGTGGAAGGTGCCTGCGGTGCCGGTACACCATATGGAAGGGCATCTGCTGGCGCCGATGCTGGAAGAGAATCCGCCGCAGTTCCCGTTTGTGGCGCTGCTGGTATCGGGCGGCCATACCCAGCTGATTAGCGTCACCGGCATCGGCGAATATGCGCTGCTGGGCGAGTCTATCGACGACGCCGCAGGGGAAGCGTTCGACAAAACCGCCAAGCTGTTAGGGCTCGACTATCCCGGCGGCCCGATGCTGTCGAAAATGGCGCAGCAGGGCATGGCGGGACGTTTTACCTTCCCACGTCCGATGACCGATCGCCCCGGACTCGACTTTAGCTTTTCCGGCCTGAAAACCTTTGCCGCCAATACCATTCGCGAGAATGCGGACGACGCGCAAACGCGCGCCGATATCGCCCGCGCCTTCGAGGATGCGGTGGTCGATACCCTGATGATCAAGTGCAAGCGCGCGCTGGAGCAAACCGGCTTTAAGCGGCTGGTGATCGCGGGCGGCGTCAGCGCCAACCGCACGCTGCGCGAGCGGATGGCGCAGATGATGCAGGCGCGCGGTGGAGAAGTCTTCTATGCCCGTCCTGAGTTCTGCACCGACAACGGCGCGATGATCGCCTATGCGGGCATGGTGCGTCTGAAGGGCGGCACGCGCGGCGGGCTGGGCGTCAGCGTACGCCCTCGCTGGCCGCTGGCGGAACTGCCGGCTATTGAAAGCCATTAAGATAACAGCGCTATTTTTCTTACCGACGGCAGCTAAACTTCGCAAGCGGGTGAGACGGACCGAGGAGCAAAGCGTTCCGCGACAGGGATGTCGCGGGCCGAGCTGGCAGGATGCCGCTTTTTGCGTCTTTGCGATCGGGCCGTCTCACCTGCGTCGGCTCCCGACCGTAAAACAGAACAGTCTTTATTTCTTCTCTTCGTCGCGCGCTTTCCTGCGCTTCCAGATTTTACTCTCCTGCCCGCGCCACAGCCGCTGAATATTGTCGTGATGACGCAGCAAAATCAGGCATGACAGCATCGATACCGGAAAGGTGAACTGCGGCTTAAACCACCAGACGTAGAAAGGCGCAATCAGCGCGCTGACGATGGCGCCCAGCGATGAATAGCCGCTCAGCAGCACCGTCAGCAGCCAGGTGCCGGTCATCAGCCCGGTTAAGTCCCAGCCGATCGGCGCGATGGCGCCCAGCGCGGTGGCGACGCCTTTACCGCCGCGAAAGCGAAAAAAGACCGGATAGATATGGCCGAGACAGGCTGCGATTGCGGTAAGGCCAAGGTAAAGCGGTGCGAGATGCAGCAGATAGGCCAGCCAGACTGGCACCATGCCTTTGAGAATATCGAAAACCAAAACGCAGGCCGCAGCGGCTTTGCCGCCGATGCGCAACACATTGGTCGCGCCAGGATTGCCTGAACCCTGAGTACGCGGATCGGGCAGTCCGGCGATTTTGCAGACCAGAATGGCGCTCGAAATCGAACCGCAAAGATAGGCGAAAAAAATCATACCAGGCGCGATAGCACTCATATTACCGTACCGTTTCCTTTAGGGTCGTTTTGTCTTCGTGAACCGTGGATAATACGCATTATATGCCGGAAGTGGTATCCGGCTTAGCCAAAAACAGAGAGTGTCATCATGGATATCGTTTTTATCGAACAACTCACGGTGTACACCACCATTGGCGTTTACGACTGGGAACAGGGTATTCAGCAGAAGCTGGTGCTCGATGTCGAAATGGCGTGGGACAACCGGCTGGCGGCGCGCAGCGACGATGTAAACGACTGTCTGAGCTATGCCGACGTTTCTGAGGCGATCCTCACGCACCTGAGCGGCACGCGCTTCGCGCTGGTGGAGCGGGTAGCGGAAGAAATCGCGGACCTGCTGATGACCCGTTTCAGCACGCCTGGCGTGCGCATAAAAGTCGCCAAACCGGGCGCGGTGGCGCAGGCCAGCCAGGTGGGTGTGCGCATCGAGCGCGGGACTATTCCTAAATGAATCGGTTGTGATTGCCATCACAATGAAACCAAACCAAATTATTGTCTGTCATAACGGTCGCCGTTGCGTTGTGAAGCGCACAGGTCGCCGCAAGCCTTAAGGTTTCCCTCAGGCAGGCGATGGCAAAATTTCAGGCGGAAGCAGACGCGCGACCGCCTTTTTAATGGGTTTGAAACGGATATAAGGAAAATGTGATGGCAGATATTCATCAGCTTTGGGTGGCTGCAATCCTGGGCATCGTGGAGGGGCTGACGGAGTTTTTGCCGGTCTCCTCCACGGGGCACATGATTATTGTTGGCCACCTGCTGGGGTTCGAAGGCGATAAAGCCGAAACTTTTGAAGTGGTCATTCAGCTCGGATCGATCCTCGCCGTCGTGGTGATGTTCTGGCGTCGTCTGTTTGGTTTGATCGGCATTCACTTCGGTGAAGTGAAGCATGAAGGGGTAGGACGCGGCCATCTGACGCTGATCCATATCCTGCTGGGCATGATCCCCGCGGTGGTCATCGGGCTGCTGCTGCATGACCAGATTAAAACGCTGTTTAATCCCATTAACGTTATGTACGCGCTGGTGGTCGGCGGCGTGCTGCTGCTGGCGGCGGAATACCTGAAGCCGAAACAGCCGAAAGCGGTAGGCATTGACGACATCACCTATCGCCAGGCCTTTATGATCGGCTGCTTCCAGTGTCTCGCGCTCTGGCCGGGCTTCTCTCGCTCTGGCGCCACCATTTCCGGCGGCATGCTGATGGGCGTCAGCCGCTACGCGGCGTCGGAGTTCTCGTTTATCCTCGCTGTGCCGATGATGATGGGCGCCACCGTCCTCGATCTCTATAAAAGCATCGGCTTCCTGACGATGAACGATTTCCCGATGTTTGCTGTCGGCTTCGTCACCGCCTTCGTCGTGGCGCTGATTGCGATCAAGGCCTTCCTGGAGCTGATTAAACGTATCTCGTTTGTCTCTTTCGCCATCTACCGCTTTATTGTGGCGGCAGCGGTCTACGCCATCTTTATGTAACGCCTGCGCGGCCAGCAATCAGGCTGGCCGCATCACCGCAATGCCCTGCGCCACGGCAGCGATACGCCGCCGCGTTAACTCCTCTCGCACCTCCGCCCCTTTGAACCCCGCCTCGATAACCGCTTTGGTCGGCACTGACTGCGCCAGCGCGAACGCCTGACGCAGATAATCGCCCTGCGGATAGGGCAGGCTCTCAAGGCCAGCGCGACCGCGCGCGTCCGCCTCGCTGGTCAGCGCGATTTGCTCAACCCGATGCGGCTTGCGCCAGGCGTCGATGCGGTCGAACAATGCCACTAAGGCGTCCGCTGACTGACGTTCGATGGTATGCACCACGTCGTGGAATTCGGTCACGATCAGCGCCAGATCGCGAATGGCGTTGGGCACGCGCAGGCGCTGGCAGATCGCCTCCACCAGCGGCACGCCCGCGGCGCCGTGGCCGTGATGGCTCGGCCACTTCTCCGGCGGCGTCAGCGCCTTGCCGACGTCGTGAAACAGCGTGGCGAAACGCACGTCGATCTCGTCCGACAGCGACGCCGCCATCGTCAGCGTCATCAGGGTATGCACGCCGGTATCGATCTCCGGATGCCACCTCGCTGGCGCAGGAATGCCGTAGAGCCTGTCAAGCTCGGGAAACAGCACCTCAAGCGCGCCGCAGTCGCGCAGCGTCTGGAAATAGACCTGCGGATTGCGCGACGTCAGCGCCTTCTCCGTCTCCTTCCAGACGCGCTCGGCGGTGAGATGGCTCAGCTCGCCGCTGGCCGCCATCTGGCGCATCAGCGCCTGAGTCTCATCGGCAATGCGAAAGTTAAGGTGAGCGAAGCGCGCGGCAAAGCGCGCCACGCGCAGCACGCGCAGCGGATCCTCGTTAAAGGCGTCGGAAACGTGGCGCAGCAGGCGCGCCTGCAGATCGCGTTCGCCGTGAAAGGGATCGATCAGCTCGCCGTTTTCCCGCTGCGCGATGGCATTAATAGTCAGATCGCGGCGTTGCAGATCCTGCTCCAGCGTCACGTCGGGTGCGGACCAGGTGACGAAGCCGGTGTAGCCGTTGCCGCTTTTCCGTTCGGTACGCGCCAGCGCGTATTCTTCACGGCTTTGCGGATGCAGAAAGACCGGAAAATCGCGGCCGACCTGCTGAAAACCCTGCGCCAGCATCGACTCCGGCGTCGCGCCGACTACCACCCAGTCCCGGTCTTTGACCGGTAGTTTTAACAGCGCATCGCGAACGGCGCCGCCTACTAAATACGTCTTCACTCAACAACTCCAGAGATAATAAAAAGGCGCGCCGGACGGCACATCCGCCGCGAAACATTCAGCGCGCTTGTTGCTCTATTGTTGCACACAATGGCCAGATTGCAGGCATGACGAAAAGGGCATCAAAGGATGCCCTGGCGTATGAAACGCAAAACGCAGGAAAATTAATTCATCCAGCGATCTTTTTTCTTACGGCGCGGCACCATGTGCGGCAGCACCAGCCCCAGCAGCAGCCCGACGCCCAGCACGCCGCCGCCATACATAAACCACTGCATAATGATGGTGCGCTGCTTGTCATCCAGCTGAACGTTGGCGGCGTTGACTTTTTTCTGCGCCACGATCAGCTCGTTTTTCAGCTTCTGGTTCTCTTCTTTCAGGCCGTTGATGACGCTGTCGCTATTGGCGACCTTGTTCTGCATCTCGGCGGTGCGCTGGTTCCAGCTGTTGTCGATATTGCCCAGCTTTGCCGTCAGATCTTTGACCTGCTGCTCCAGCTGCGGCACGCGGGTGCGCAGGCTCGGTTCGGCGCTGAGCTGCGACAGCGGGATCCAGGCGGTACGGCCTTCCGAATCGCGGATCTGGCCGTAGTTGGTATCGTTGTTGGTCTGCACCAGCTGCACTTCTTCGCCCGCGTTGAGCTTGCCGAGCAGGCGATACTGATCGCCCGGTCCGCTGCGAATCCAGGTGGATAATTCGTCGGAGATATAGCGTTTTTCATCTGCATGGACTGGTGCGAGCGTGCTGATAGCCAGCAAGGTAAGGCCTGCGATTACAATTTTTTTCATTCGATGTCGTTTTAGCTTGGGGGTCTGTAAATTTACCGGCACAGTCTGGAACCGCCTCGCATAAATCTGAATGAGAACTATCCTGGTCTCATTTCCCTGCGAAAAGGGTAGCGAAAGCGCAAAGAAAGCCGAGACAGCCCGCCTTCAGTGCATTACTCTTCGCCAGATAACCCTCGTAAGTGCCAGCAGCGTATTAAATAAAAAATTATGACCATCGAAATCGAATTAAAGTTCATTGCCACGCCTGACGTCGCCAGCAAGCTGGCGCAGGCGCTCGCCGCTTACCCGCACCAGCATCAGGCCGCGCGGGCGTTAAGCAACACCTATTTTGAAACGGATGACAACCAGCTGCGCCGCTGGGATATGGGCCTGCGTATTCGCGGCGTTGACGGACACCATGAAATGACGCTGAAGAGCGCCGGGAAAACGCTCGGCGGCCTGCATCAGCGCGCGGAATATAATATCGATCTGCCGGAGGCGAAGCTCGATATTGCACGGCTGCCCGCCGAGGTCTGGCCGCAGGGCACCGACGTCGCCGCGCTGCAGCAGCGCCTGCAGCCGCTCTTTAGCACCCATTTTCAGCGCGAAACCTGGCTGGTTCAGGTCGGCGAAAGCGAAGTGGAAGTAGCTTTCGATCGCGGTACGGTGGCCACGGAGACGCTGAGCGAAGATCTGTTTGAGGTTGAGCTGGAGCTGAAAAGCGGCCAGCGCGGCGACATGATGACCTTCGCCCGCGAGCTGGTTGCCATCGGCGGCCTGCGTCTGGGCAGCCTGAGCAAAGCGGCGCGCGGCTATCAGCTGGCGCAGGGCAATCCGCCGCGACCGCTGCGCCCCTTCCCGCTGCTGAAGGCCGCACCGAAAGCGACGGTGGAAGAGGGGATGGTGACCGCGATGTCGAGCGCCCTGAGCCACTGGCAATATCACGAAGAGGTCTGGCTGCGCGGCGACGCCGATGCGCAGCGCAGCGTCGTTGAGGCGCTGGAAGCGCTGCGTCAGGCTTTCTCGCTGTTTGGCGCGCTGGTGCCGCGCAAGGCGAGCAGCGAGCTGCGCCAGAAGCTCACGACGCTGGAAGAGACCCTCGCCGAGCCGGTTAAGGATGTACAGGCGCTGAGCTTCTCGCCGCTCTCCGTTGAAACCCAGTTAGCACTTACTCACTGGCTGGTGGAGTCGCAGTGGCGGCGCTGGATCGATGCAAAAAGCCAGGCGAAGCTCGACGGCTCCTTCAAGCGTTTCAGCGACATCATGCTGAGCCGCATCGCAGCCGATCTCAAAGAGACTTTTAGCGACGTGCAGCAGCTGAATGAGTATCACGACAAGGCGACGCGCCTGTCGCGTCAGCTGCTGGCGGTGCATCTGCTGGCTGGCGCCTATCCGGCGGAAGCCGTTTCCGTCTGGCTGGCGCCGTGGCAGCAGCTGCAGCAGTCTATTGCGCAAAATCAGGAGCACTGGCTGAGATCGCTGGCGAATCAGGCGAGCCGCCAGCCAGCCTTCTGGCTCAACAGCAGCGCGCCACGATGATCTGACCCATCAGGGAGAGAAGACGTTGTTAGAGTTACCCGCGGAATTACAGGCGCAGGCGGCCAGCGTGGCCGAGCGCCTTGGCGTCGCCGCCGACGCCTTAACCGACGCGCAGCGTGCCGCGCTGGCGTTCAGTGATTTCATCGCCGAGAACCTGCAGCGTCACCCGGAATGGTGGCTGGCGATCCAGCAGCAGGCGCCGCAGCCGGAGGAGTGGCAGCACTACGCGCGCTGGCTGGATGACGATCTCACCGCGGTAGAGAGCGAGGCGGCGCTGATGCGCGCGCTGCGGCTGTTTCGCCGTCGCATGCTGGTACGGATCGCCTGGATGCAGTGTCTGGGCGAAGCCAGCACCGAACAGAGCCTGCAGCAGCTTAGCGTGCTGGCTGAAGTGCTGATCGGGCGGGCGCGCGACTGGGTTTACCAGGCGTGCTGTCAGGATTTCGGCACGCCCTGCAACAGCGCGGGCGAGCCGCAGCCGATGCTGATCCTTGGCATGGGCAAACTGGGCGGCGGCGAACTTAACTTCTCATCCGATATCGACCTTATCTTCGCCTGGCCAGAAAATGGCGCGACGCGCGGCGGACGACGCGAGCTGGATAACGCGCAGTTCTTTACGCGCATGGGGCAGCGGCTGATCAAGGTGCTGGATCAGCCCACCATGGACGGCTTCGTCTACCGCGTCGATATGCGGCTGCGCCCTTTCGGCGACAGCGGCCCGCTGGTGCTGAGCTTCGCGGCGCTGGAGGATTACTATCAGGAGCAGGGCCGCGACTGGGAGCGCTATGCGATGGTCAAGGCGCGCCTGATGGGCGACGATCAGGATCGCTGGAGCCAGGAGCTACAGCAGATGCTGCGCCCCTTTATCTATCGCCGCTATATCGACTTCAGCGTGATCCAGTCGCTGCGCAATATGAAAAGCATGATCGCTCGCGAAGTGCGGCGGCGCGGGCTGACCAACAATATCAAGCTGGGCGCGGGCGGCATTCGCGAAACCGAATTTATCGTGCAGGTCTTTCAGCTGATACGCGGCGGACGTGAGCGCTCGCTACAGCTGCGTTCCCTGCTGCCGACGCTTGCCGCCATCGGCGAGCTGGGGCTGCTGACGGCGGAGCAGGTCGCAACGCTGCGTGACGCTTACCTCTTCCTGCGTCGTCTGGAGAATCTGCTGCAAAGCCTTAATGATGAACAGACCCAGACGCTGCCGGGCGATGCGCTTAACCGCGTGCGGCTCGCCTGGGCGATGAACGCCGAGAGCTGGCCCGCGCTGACGGCGCAGCTTGGAACCCATATGGCGGCGGTGCGCGCCATTTTTGACGAGCTAATCGGCGAAGATATTCCCGAGATCGGCGATCAGCCGGAGCTGCTGGAGTTCAGCAGCATGTGGCAGGATTCGCTCGAAGATGCCGAGCTGGCGCCGCTGGTGCCGCAGCTTGACGATGAACAGCGCCGGGCGCTGCATCGCGCGCTGGACGATTTTCGCCAGGACATCAGCCGCCGCACCATCGGACCGCGTGGACGGCTGGCGATCGACCAGCTGATGCCGCGGCTGCTGAGCGAGGTCTGCCCGCGCGACGACGCCGCGGTCACCTTCAGCCGCCTTGTTCCGCTACTGCTGGGCGTGCTCACGCGCAGCACCTACCTGGAGCTTCTTACCGAATATCACGGCGCCCTGCGGCACCTGATCCGCCTGTGCGCGGCGTCGCCAATGATCGCCAGCCAGCTGGCGCGCTATCCGCTGCTGCTGGATGAGCTGCTCGATCCCGCCACGCTCTATCAGCCGACCGCCACCGACGCCTATCGCGACGAGCTGCGCCAGTATCTGATGCGCATCCCGGTCGATGATGAAGAGCAGCAGCTGGAGGCGGTACGCCAGTTCAAACAGGCGCAGCTGCTGCGCATTGCGGCAGCGGATATCGCCGGTACGCTGCCGGTCATGAAAGTGAGCGATCACTTAACATGGCTGGCGGAAGCTATTATCGAATCGGTGGTGCAGCAGGCGTGGCAGATGATGGTGCAGCGCTATGGCCGCCCGCAGCATCTTAAAAACGAGGCCGAGCGCGGCTTCGCGGTGCTGGGCTACGGCAAGCTGGGCGGCTGGGAGCTGGGCTACAGCTCCGATCTCGACCTGGTGTTTCTGCACGACTGTCCGGCAGAGACGGTTACCGATGGCGAGCGCAGCATCGACGGCCGTCAGTTCTATCTGCGGCTGGCGCAGCGCATTATGCATCTCTTCAGCACGCGCACCGCCTCCGGGATCCTCTACGAAGTGGACGCACGACTGCGGCCTTCCGGTGCCGCAGGCATGCTGGTCAGCACCTTTGACGCCTTTGACGAATATCAGCGCCACGAGGCCTGGACCTGGGAGCATCAGGCGCTGGTGCGCGCCCGCGTGGTGTTTGGCGATGAGACGCTTGCAGGGCGCTTTAACGCTATTCGCCGCGCCATTCTCTGCCTGCCGCGCGCGCCGGAGACGCTGCAAAAAGAGGTGCGCGAGATGCGCGAAAAAATGCGCGCGCACCTCAGCAACAGGCACAAAGGGCGCTGGGAGATCAAAACCGATGAAGGCGGCATTACCGATATTGAATTCATTGCACAATATTTTGTCTTAGCTTGGGCCGCCGAGCAGCCCGGACTGACGCGCTGGTCCGATAACGTGCGCATTTTCGAACTGGCGGCGCGCTACGACAAAATGCCGGAGGAGGAGGCGCAGGCGTTGACGCATGCCTACGTGACGCTGAGGGACGCGCTGCACCATCTGGCGCTGCAGGAGCTGCCCGGCCACGTTGAGCCGGACGCCTTCACCACCGAGCGGCAAACCGTGATGGCGAGCTGGCAGCGCTGGCTGGCGCTGCCGCGCGCACCTTAAAGCGCCTGTTGATAGCGCAGATCGCATCTGTGCTATCATCCGCGCACTATTTTTACTGCAGTCTGGAGTGTCTGGAATGAAAGTTACTTTGCCCGCGTTCGACCGTGCTTCGGTACTGGTCGTAGGCGATGTGATGTTGGATCGCTACTGGTATGGCCCAACCAGCCGTATCTCTCCTGAAGCGCCGGTGCCGGTGGTAAAAGTGGACGCTATCGAAGAGCGTCCCGGCGGCGCGGCAAACGTGGCGATGAACATTGCAGCGCTGGGCGCCGCCTCGCAGCTGATTGGCTTAACCGGCGAAGATGACGCGGCGCGCGTGCTGAGCGAAACGCTGAAAAACGTTAACGTTCGCTGTGACTTAGTGGCGGTCAAAACCCATCCCACCATCACCAAACTGCGCGTGCTGTCGCGCAACCAGCAGCTGCTGCGCCTCGATTTTGAAGAGGGGTTCGAGCAGGTCGATCCGGAGCCGATCCATCAGCGGTTGCGTCAGTCGCTGGCGACCGCCGGCGCGCTGGTGCTCTCCGACTATGCAAAAGGGGCGCTCGCCAGCGTGCAGACCATGATTCGCCTGGCGCGCGAGGCGAACGTGCCGGTGCTGATCGATCCCAAAGGCACCGACTTTGAGCGCTATCGCGGCGCGACGCTGCTGACGCCGAACCTGTCAGAGTTCGAAGCGGTGGTCGGCAAATGCAAAAACGAAGAGGAGATCGTCAGCCGTGGCATGCAGCTGGTGGCGGATTATGAGCTCTCCGCGCTGCTGGTGACGCGCTCCGAAAACGGCATGACGCTGCTGCAGCCTGGCAAAGCGCCGCTGCATCTGCCGACGCAGGCGCAGGAAGTGTTCGACGTGACCGGCGCGGGCGATACGGTCATCGGCGTGCTGGCGGCGACGCTGGCGGCGGGTGACGCCCTTGAAGATGCCTGCTTTATGGCGAACGCGGCGGCGGGCGTCGTGGTCGGCAAGCTGGGCACCTCGACCGTCAGTCCGGTCGAGCTGGAAAACGCCATTCATGCGCGTCCCGAAGAGGGCTTTGGCATCATGAATGAAGCGCAGCTTAAAATCGCGGTCGAGCAAGCGCGCAAGCGCGGCGAGAAAGTCGTGATGACCAACGGCGTGTTCGATATTCTGCACGCGGGACACGTCTCTTACCTGGCCAATGCGCGCAAGCTGGGCGACCGCCTGATTGTGGCGGTCAACAGCGACGCCTCAACGAAGCGCCTGAAAGGCAGCAGCCGACCGGTAAATCCGCTGATCAATCGCATGATTGTGCTCGGCGCGCTGGAGGCGGTGGACTGGGTGGTGGCGTTTGAAGAGGATACGCCGCAGCGCTTGATCGCCAGCGTGTTGCCGAATCTGCTGGTAAAAGGCGGCGATTACAAGCCGGAAGATATTGCCGGCAGCAAAGAGGTGTGGGCCAACGGCGGCGACGTGCGCGTGCTGAATTTTGAGGATGGCATCTCTACCACCAACATTATCAAAACCATTCGCGGCGAGTAGTGATGCGGGCGGGCGCATCGCGCCCGCCGTAAAGCTTACTGCGGGGTGTCGATCTTGCCTGCCGGATCGGGCGTCACGACCGCCGGAGCGGGTGCGGAAGGCTGATGGCTTTCCAGCTGCGCCAGACGCTGCTCCAGCGCAGCCAGCTTTTCACGGGTGCGCAGCAGCACCTGCGTCTGCACATCGAACTCTTCACGATTGACCAAATCCATACGCGTCAGCTGCGCCTGCAGAACCTGGCGAATTTTCTTTTCGACATCGTCGCCAAATTCACGAATCCCTTTCGGCATCGCCTCGTGCACCTGACGCGCAAGTTGTTCAATTTTTTTCGTGTCGATCATGATGATTTCCTGGTTTCGTGTTGCTGGGGACAGCAGGGGGTGGATTCTGATAATGGATAAGTGTAATGCCTGAAACGAAAAGGTTAAACCCGAAATCGACATGGCAGGAAATGCAAAACGTACGCGGCGATGAATAATGCGCCAGGCGGCAGACAGGGCCCGATCGCAAAGACGCAAAACCCGGCATCCTTGCCCGCTCGGCACGCGTAAATACGCACCTCATCCTTGAGGTGCGCCCGTCGCCGGGCCAACGCGCTGCGTTGTTCAAAAACGCTCCCTGCGTTTTTGTCCCTGACGCGAGACGCTTTGCTCTTCGGACCCTGTCTGCCGCTGTTGAGCCTTATCTACAGCCTGAAATGCAAAAGCATTTGCGGTTTTGTTGATTGCCCGACCAGTTGAATGGCGCTATAGTGATTTTGCTTATTCTCAGGGCGGGGCGAAATTCCCCACCGGCGGTAAATCAGCGTGAGCTGAAAGCCCGCGAGCGCTTCCCGGTAACGGGAAGGTCAGCAGATCCGGTGTAATTCCGGGGCCGACGGTTAAAGTCCGGATGGGAGAGGGTAACGACATCTGCCGGGCTACGCCCGCTTCGCGTTATTGCCATGTCTTGATGACATCACTCCTAAGCTCGCCCTGATTCTGGTAACTCATATATTTCATAAGGTTTTATTACCATGAATCAGACGCTTCTTTCTGAATTTGGCACGCCGGAACAGCGTGTAGAACGTGCAGTTGCTGCGCTCCGTGAGGGACGCGGCGTGATGGTGCTGGACGACGAAGACCGTGAAAACGAAGGCGATATGATTTTCGCTGCGGAAACCATGACCGTTGAGCAGATGGCGCTCACCATTCGCCACGGCAGCGGCATTGTCTGCCTTTGCCTGACCGAAGAACGCCGTCAGCAGCTTGAGCTGCCGATGATGGTGGAGACCAACACCAGCGCCTACGGCACCGGTTTTACCGTGACCATTGAGGCTGCCGAAGGGGTCACCACCGGCGTATCCGCGCAGGATCGCATCACCACCATTCGCGCAGCGATTGCCGATAACGCCAGGCCGAGCGATCTTAATCGTCCTGGCCACGTCTTCCCGCTGCGCGCGCGCGACGGCGGCGTACTGTCACGCGGTGGTCATACCGAAGCGACCATCGATCTGGTGACGTTGGCGGGCTTTAAGCCAGCGGGCGTGCTGTGCGAACTCACCAATGACGACGGCACCATGGCGCATGCGCCGGAAGCTATCACCTTTGCCAAAGCAAACAATATGCCGGTCGTCACTATCGAAGACCTGGTGGCGTATCGCCGCGCACACGAAACGCGTCAGGCCAGCTAAGCTGTGTCGCTGACCAACGAAAAACGGGCCGCTTAGCGGCCCGTTTTGTTTGTAGCTGGCGCTTAGCCCAGCTCGCTTACCTGCAGCAGCGCCAGGCTCGCACCCATCACCGTCATGCCGCACAGCACGCCGTAACTCGGGTTGTTATGGGGGTCGATTTCGCGCGCCAGCGGCATCAGCTCGTCCACCGACAGCGCCACCATAATACCGGCGACAGCCGCCATCACTGCAGCGATCGCCACCGGCGACATCATCGGGCCGAGCAGCGCAAACGCCAGCAGCCCGCCAAGAATCTCCGCCATGCCGGAGACGCAGGCCCAGAACAGCGCTTTGCTTTTCGAGCCGGTCGCGGCGTACATCGGGCCGGCCACTGCCAGACCTTCGGGAATGTTGTGGATCGCCACCGCCAGGGCGATGCCCAGCCCCAGCTCCATATCGCTGCTCGCGGTGACGTAGGTAGCGACGCCTTCAGGGAAGTTATGCAGGCTGATGCCCAGCGTCAGCAGGATCGCCGTGCGGCGCAGCTTCGCCGGATGGCGCTGCGCCGTCATTAAATCCTGCGGATGCTGATGCGGCAGCAGGCGATCCAGCGCGAAATAGCCGACCAGGCCCAGCATAAACATGCCGTATCCGAGTATCGGCGATATCCCCTCGGTACGCAGCGCGGTCGGCAGCATCTCCATCAGCGAAATCAGCAGCATGATCCCGGCGGCGAAGCCGAGCGCGAACGCCAGCATGCGGTTAGAGGGCTTTTGACCCAGCACGCCGAATAGTGCGCCGATAAACGTAGCGCCGCCAGCCAGAATGGTAAGCAGCAAAGGAACCGACATCGCATTCTCCTTAATGATAATCATTCGCATAAAGTTAGCGATAACCCCACGGAAGGTCGAGCTATTTTTGGTAAAGAAGTGTCGGCCAAAAGTTATTCAAATTCACTGATGCTCTTCATCATGCTTATGCGCGTTTCCGACGCCGCTAAAGGGCGTATCGTTATCTTATGAGATTGATAATTTCCGAGGATGAATCATGCAACCTACAATGCCCGCGCTGTTTTTAGGCCACGGCAGCCCGATGAACGTGCTGGAAGAGAACCGCTACACCCAGGCCTGGCGTCATGCAGGCGAGAGGCTGCCGCGCCCACGCGCGATTATTGCAGTATCGGCCCACTGGTACACGCGCGGCACGGCGGTGACGGCGATGGAAGATCCACGCACCATTCACGACTTCGGCGGCTTCCCGCAGGCGCTGTTTGACACGCGCTATCCGGCACCGGGTTCGCCCGCGCTGGCGCAGGAGATCGCCGAAGCGCTCGCGCCAACGCCGGTGCGCTTCGACCACGAGTGGGGGTTCGATCACGGCTCCTGGGGCGTACTGATCAAGATGTATCCAGACGCCGATATTCCGGTCGTGCAGCTAAGCGTTGATGCGACGCAGCCGCCCGCCTGGCATTTTGAGCAGGGCAAAAAGCTGGCGGCGCTGCGCGACAGCGGCGTGATGATCGTGGCCAGCGGCAACGTGGTGCACAATCTGCGCAAGGTGCGCTGGGACGAGACAGCGGAGGCCTGGCCCTGGGCGCAGCGCTTCAACCAGTTCGTACAGGATAACCTGGACTATAGGGGGGCTACTGAGGCGCATCCGCTGGTGAACTTTATGCAGCATCCGGACGCGGCGCTGTCGAACCCGACGCCGGAACACTATCTGCCGCTGCTCTACGTGCTGGGCGCGCGCCGGGCTGACGAGCCGGTAACTGTGCCGGTAGAGGGCCTGGAGATGGGCGCCATCAGCATGCTGTCGGTGCAGGTGGGTTAAGCAGAAGCGGGCCGGGCAGCCCGCTCTGTTTACTCGATAAAAGCGTGAGGATAGAAGCGTGAAAGATCCTGAGTGATCAGGTCGCGATCCTCGCGCAGGCCGATACCGGCCGGCTGATCGTCTATCAGCCAGCTGCCGATCAGCGTGTAGCTGTCGCCGAACTTCGGCAGCGGGCAGAACTGCTGCACGATCATGCCCTCTTCGCCGTAAGGCCCGCCGACGCGCGCAATTTCCTGACCCTTTTCCACGATGCGAATATTGGCGCCTTCGCGCGAGAAGAGCGGCTTCACCACATATTTATCCATGTGCGGCACGTTGTCTTCAGCGAAATAAGCGGGCAGCAGGTTAGGGTGATTAGGGAATATCTGCCACAGCATCGGCAGCAGCGCCTTGTTGGAGATGATGCTTTTCCAGGCTGGCTCCAGCCAGCGCACGCCCGCATCCGCCAGCTTGGTGGAGAAGATCTCGCGCAGCATAAACTCCCACGGGTAGAGCTTGAACAGGTTGCTGATCACCTGATCCTGCACGTCGGTAAACTGGCCCTTGTCGCCGAGGCCGATCTCGTCGATATAGAGGAATTCGCTCGGCAAACCCGCTTCGGTGGCGCAGTCCTGCAGATACTGCACCGTGCCGCGATCCTCTTCGGTGTCGCGACAGCAGGCGAAGTGCAGCCACTGAAAACCGTGCTGCTGATGCAGGGCGGCGAAACGCGCGATCAGCTTTTCCTGAAGGCTGTTGAACTGATCGCTGCCCGGCGGCAGCTGGCCAGCGTTAAGCTGATCTTCGAGCCAGATCCACTGAAAAAAAGCCGCTTCGTAAAGCGAGGTGGGCGTGTCCGCATTGTTTTCCAGCAGTTTAGCGTCGCCCTGGCCGTCCCAGGCGAGATCGAGGCGCGAATAGAGCGACGGCTGGCGCTGTTTCCATGAGTCGCGCACGAAATCCCAGGTGTGCTTCGGAATGCGAAATTTTTCCAGCAGCTGCTCGCTGCCTACCACTTTCTCCGCCACCTGCAGACACATCTGGTGCAGCTCCGCTGTGGTCGCTTCCAGCTTATCGATCTGCGCCAGCGT
Source organism: Enterobacter sp. BRE11 (assembly GCF_031844285.1). NCBI lineage: Bacteria > Pseudomonadati > Pseudomonadota > Gammaproteobacteria > Enterobacterales > Enterobacteriaceae > Enterobacter > Enterobacter sp. BRE11. Next base: position 23,319 of record NZ_JAUZUX010000022.1, on the reverse strand, counting down.
GAACTGGTAGTAGGCATCTTCACACCAGTAGGGCTCGCCGTGCATGGTGTGAAAACGAAAGCCATATTCCGTGGCTTTTTCGCGCCAGTCGGGACGCTCGTTGATTGCAATGCGTTGCATAACGGCTTCAGCCTCCCAGCGAACGGCTGGAGGTGCCGGTCGCGCTGCTGCGTGCCATGCTGTTCTGCTTCGCCACCGTTTCGCCGAAGCCGCCGCGCGTGATGGTCGACGTGGTAGCCGGTTTCGGCGCCAGCGCGGTTTTTGGCACGTTCATGGTGCGACCGGAGGTGGCGGCGCCGTAGTTCTTGCCTGAGGCATCAACAAACTGGCCGTTCGCCGGGCTGTTTGGGGTGCGCGGCGAGAAGAGCGGCTGCTGAGCGAAGCCCGCGCCGCCTCCCATCAGGCGTCCCATCATGTAGCCCGCCATGAGCGGCATCCAGAAGCTGCCGCTCTGCTGCGCTTCGGCATTCTGCGTGGTGCCGACGCCAGCCTGGGCTGGCGCCTGCTGGCACTGATTCTCGCCGAATTCCGCCACGCAGTCTTCGCGTGAGGCGTATTTCGGCGCGGTGCGCTCCGCTTCTTTCAGTGCGTTGTTATAGGCGGTGGTGCACTGCGCGCTCTGGCCTGGATTGGCCTTGCTGCAGTCATCCGCATTCTGATACATCGAAACCGTTTCATCGCTCTGTTCGCAGCCCGCCAGGGTAAATACCGTGGCGATGGCCAATGCGACCGGCGTTAAATGGCGTGCCTGCCAGCTTTTACGAAACGCGGCGTGGCGTATATTTTTTGTCCGTTTCATCGTTGTCGTCCTGTGCCCAAAGGTGATGCTCAGGATAGGGGATCGCTGGTGGAAAATGAAGCTGAGGGCCTGATGAGGAAAGGATCTTTACGTTGTTATACGTTTAACGGCGAGGCGGGCCGCAAAGCGGCCATTATGGCCAGCGGCTGAAATTCGAAACGGGTGTGATGTGGACCGAAGAGCAAAGCGTCACGCGCCAGGGAGGGCGCGTGTCGAGCAGGCTGGGATGCCGATTTTGCGACTTTGCGATCGGTCCATATCGCGCACGTTGGCCCCGTCAAGACGGGCCGCAAAGCGGCCCGTTGAGAGAGTTAATTGCGGAACGGGTTGCCGCTGCTGCGCTGGGCGGCAGGGCGCGCGACAGGCGCCGCCGGCTCTGCTGACGGGCCGTTGTCGACGCGTGCGGTCTGCTGTGGATTTTCCGGCGCGACGCTTTCCGGCGAGGTCGAAATCTCTTTGCCGAGCTGGCTGTTGAGCTGCTGCAGATCCTGCTCGTTCAGCGTACCCAGCGCATATTTAATATTAAGCTGGTTAATCAGGTAGCTGTAGCGCGCGTCGGAGAGCTGCTGCTTAGCGTTATAGAGCGTCGTGGTCGCATCCAGCACGTCGACAATGGTGCGTGTGCCGACCTGATAGCCCGCCTCCATGGCGTCCAGCGAGCTTTGCGCAGAGACTACCGCCTGTTTATAGGCGTCGATGCTGCTAACAGAGGCGTTAACGTTGTTATATGAGGAGCGCACGGTCTGCACGGCAGAGCGATGCGCGCTCTCCAGCTGCTCGCTGGCGCTGACGTAGTTGTACTGCGCCTGCTTCACCTGCGAGGTGACCGCGCCGCCGCTGTAGAGCGGCAGCGAGAAGCTCAGGCCCACCTGGTTTGTGCCGCTGATGGAATCGGTGCTGCCGGCGCTCTGGTTGGCGCGGCTGCCGCCATATTTGCTGTTCGACAGGCCGGTTGAGGCGGTCAGATCCAGCGTTGGCATATGGCCTGCTTCTGCAGAACGGATCTGCTCGCGCGCCAAATCCTGATTCAGACGCGCCGACAGCAGGTTCAGGTTGCGGCTCTCCGCCTGCTTCAGCAGCGCGCTGACCGCATCAGGCTTGGTGGTTTTAAAGCGGTCAATATTCAGCGACGCCAGCGCCAGGTAGTCATTGCCGGTGATCTGACGCAGCGCCTCGACCATATTGTCGAGGTTGTTGCGCGCGGTCACTTCGTTTGCCAGCACGCTGTCATACTGCGCGCGGGCATTCTGCACGTCGGTAATCGCTACCAGGCCCACGTTGAAACGCTGTGTGGTCTGATCCAGCTCGCGATAGATCGACTGTTTTTGCGCTTCAATGTAGGAAAGGGTGTCGATTGCCTTTAAAACGTTAAAATAGGCAGTCGCGGTATTGAGAATTAAGTCCTGCTGCGCGACCTGGTAGGTGACATCCTGAATGCCGGCCGTTTTTTCCTGCAGCGTCAGCGCGCGCCACTTCGACATATCGAAAATGGTCTGGGTTAATTGCAGCGATCCGCTGGTCGTGTTGGAATGAAGGCCGCTGCTGTCGCGATAACCGTTGCTATAGGTGTAATCCGCCCCTAAACCCAACTGAGGCAACAAAGGACTGCGCGCTTCGTTAATCTTTTCAAAGGCGGCGTCGCGAGTAGCTGCAGAGCTGCGTAAATCCGGGTTGCTCAGACGCGCTTGTTGATAGACCTGCAGCAGGTCCTCTGCCTGGCTGGCGAGGCTGATACCGGCCAGGCTCAGCCCAATGAGAAGTGGGAGCAGTTTTTTCATTTGCATTCCTTTTGTTGCAGCAAATTACAGGGGTAGCGCTGCCGGATAAGCCAAAAAATAATCGCAGATTCTAGCAGAGTGCGACTGGGAGATAAGTTGGCTGAACGTGCCTTCTCCCCCTAATTTACGTAAATAATTCAGAAAGAACCACTCGGATGGAGTCGCAGGGTTGGCTTTTGCCGCTCCGTCCCAATCTGCATAAGGAGCCCGACGATGAGCGGCGAAAAAAAATCTCCAGTGACTTTTACAAAAAACGATGTAGAAATTATTGCACGCGAAACCGCCTGGAAAGGTTTTTTTTCCATTGTTCGTTACCGGTTTCGCCACCGCCGCTTCAACGGCGAAATGAGTAACGAGGTGGTGCGCGAAGTTTTCGAGCGTGGACACGCTGCGGTGCTGCTACCCTATGATCCCTTACGCGACGAAGTGGTGCTGATCGAACAGATCCGCATTCCCGCCTTTGACGTCAGCGAAACGCCCTGGCTGCTGGAGATGGTGGCGGGCATTATCGAGCCTAACGAAAGCGCCGAAGAGGTAGTACGACGCGAGGCCGTAGAAGAAGCGGGCCTGGCCGTCGGTCGGGTTAAACCCGTGTTAAACTATCTCGCCAGCCCTGGCGGCACCAGTGAACGTTTGTCGATCCTGGTGGGAGAAGTGGATGCCAGCCTGGCAAAAGGATGCCATGGTCTGGAGGAAGAGAATGAGGATATTCTTGTGCATGTGGTCAGCCGCGAACAGGCTTACCGCTGGGTGGAAGAGGGGATTATCGACAACGCGGCGTCTGTCATCGCCCTGCAATGGCTGGCGTTGCACCATGAAAAACTACGAGAAGAGTGGAAGCTAAAATGAAACAGCGCTATATCCCTGATTTCCCCGAAATGATGCGGCTTTGCGAAACTAATTTCGCCCAGCTGCGTCGTTTGCTGCCGCGCAGCGATGAGGCTGGCGCGTCGGTGGTCTATCAGGTAAAAGGCGCTCGCTATCAGTTGACCATAGAAGAGTCCACGCGCTACACCACGCTGGTGGAGATTCGCCAGGTGGCCCCCACCGTCAGCTACTGGAGCCTGCCTTCTATGTCAGTGCGGCTCTATCATGACGCGCTGGTCGCCGAAGTGTGTTCAACACAGCAGATCTATCGCTTTAAAGCGCGCTATGATTATCCTAATAAAAAACTGCATCAGCGCGACGAGAAACATCAGATCAACCAGTTCCTTGCTGACTGGCTACGCTACTGCCTGGCACAGGGCGCGATAGCGGCGCCGGTCTGCTGATCGCACAGATAATGCATTATTCGGCGTGGAGACGAAGGAAACGCTTTGGATAGCCTGCTAACACTTCCTGCGGCGAATGGGGCCGGGATCAGGATTTTGCAAATCACGGACACCCACCTTTTCGCGGGAAAAAACGAATCGCTGCTGGGCGTGAATACCTGGGCGAGTTATGACGCGGTGCTGGACGCCATTGCGGCGCAGCAGCGCGAATACGATCTGATTATCGCCACCGGCGATCTCGCTCAGGATCACTCTGTCGAAGCCTATCAGCACTTCGCTGAGGGTATCGCGCGCCTGCCAAAACCCTGCGTCTGGCTACCGGGCAATCATGATTTCCAGCCGGCAATGGTCGATACGCTGGCCGAGGCGAAGATCAATGCCCACAAGCATGTGCTGCTCGGCGATCACTGGCAGCTGGTGATGCTCGACAGCCAGGTGTTCGGCGTGCCGCACGGCATGCTGAGCGACTATCAGCTGGAGTGGCTCGATAAAACGCTGGCGCTCTATCCGCAGCGCCACACGCTGGTGGTGCTGCATCACCATCCGCTGGCCAGCGGCTGCACCTGGCTCGATCAGCATAGCCTGCGCAATTCTCATAAGCTTGACGCGGTGCTGCAACACTATCCTTTAGCGCGCACCCTGGTGTGCGGCCACATTCACCAGGAGCTGGATATCGACTGGCGCGGCCGCCGCGTGCTGGCGACCCCCTCAACCTGCGTGCAGTTCAAACCGCACTGCACCAGCTTCACTATTGATACCGTCGCCCCCGGATGGCGCTGGTTTACCCTCTATCCGGACGGAACTTTCTCGACCGAAGTCGAACGGCTGCAAACCGACGCGTTTCGGCCAGATCTGGACTCGGAGGGATACTAGCCCATGGCGGCACTGCTCTATCTGCACGGTTTTAATAGCTCGCCACGATCCGCCAAGGCGACACAGCTGCAGCAGTGGATGGCGGTGACGCATCCCCATATTGAGGTGATCGTGCCGCAGCTGCCCGCTTTTCCCGCCGACGCCGCCGCGCTGCTGGAGGAGAAAGTGATGGCCCTGAGCGGCCAGCCGCTCGGCTTAATCGGCTCCTCGCTGGGCGGTTATTTAGCGACCTGGCTCTCCCAGTGTTTTATGCTGCCCGCCGTGGTGGTCAATCCGGCGGTACGCCCGTTTGAACTGCTGGCGGATTACCTTGGGTTGAACCAGAATCCCTACACGGGCCAGCAATATGTGTTAGAGTCTCGCCACATTTACGATCTGAAAGTCATGCAGATTGAGCCGCTGGAAGCGCCCGATTTGATCTGGCTGCTGCAACAAACCGGCGACGAAGTGCTCGACTACCGCCAGGCGCTCGACTACTACAGCGCGTGCCGACAAACGGTAGAGCAGGGCGGCAATCATGCGTTTACTGGATTCGAACGCCATTTCCCGCAGATTCTGGACTTTCTGGGTCTGAATCACGAATAACTCGCGGAAATTGCACATAATTTCACGCTTCTGATTAGAAACTTATCATGAGTCAATCAAGCTATAACGCGGATGCGATTGAGGTTCTGACCGGCCTTGAGCCGGTTCGCCGTCGTCCCGGCATGTACACCGATACGACGCGTCCTAACCATCTGGGCCAGGAAGTCATTGATAACAGCGTCGATGAGGCGCTGGCGGGCCATGCCAGACGGGTCGAGGTGATTCTGCACGCCGATCAGTCGCTGGAGGTCATCGATGACGGGCGCGGCATGCCGGTAGATATCCACCCGGAAGAGGGGGTGCCTGCGGTCGAGCTGATCCTGTGTCGTCTGCATGCGGGCGGCAAATTCTCCAGCAAAAACTACCAGTTCTCAGGCGGCCTGCACGGCGTCGGCATCTCCGTGGTTAACGCCCTGTCGAAGCGCGTCGAGGTCACGGTGCGCCGCAACGGCGAGGTCTATGCCATCGCGTTTGAGAACGGCGAGAAGGTGCAGGAGCTGACCAAAACCGGCACGGTGGCGAAACGCAATACCGGCACCAGCGTGCACTTCTGGCCTGACGAAAGCTTCTTCGACAGCCCGCGCTTCTCGGTTTCCCGCCTGACCCACCTGCTGAAGGCCAAAGCGGTGCTCTGTCCCGGCGTGGAAATCCTTTTTAAAGACAAGGTCAACAATACCGAACAGCGCTGGTGCTACGAAGATGGCCTGACCGACTACCTGTGCGAAGCGGTCAACGGCCTGCCGACGCTGCCGGAAAAACCGTTCGTCGGTAGCTTCTCCGGTGAGACGGAGGCGGTGGACTGGGCGCTGCTGTGGCTGCCGGAAGGCGGCGAGCTGCTGACCGAAAGCTACGTCAACCTGATCCCGACCATGCAGGGCGGCACGCACGTCAACGGCCTGCGCCAGGGGCTGCTCGACGCGATGCGCGAGTTCTGCGAATACCGAAATATCCTGCCGCGCGGCGTGAAGCTGTCGGCGGAAGATATCTGGGATCGCTGCGCATATGTGCTGTCAGTGAAGATGCAGGATCCGCAGTTCGCCGGGCAGACCAAAGAGCGTCTGTCGTCGCGCCAGTGCGCCGCCTTCGTCTCGGCGGTGGTGAAAGACGCCTTCAGCCTGTGGCTCAATCAGAACGTGCAGGCGGCAGAGCAGCTGGCGGAGCTGGCAATCTCCAGCGCGCAGCGCCGTATGCGCGCGGCGAAAAAAGTGGTGCGCAAAAAGCTCACCAGCGGACCGGCGCTGCCGGGCAAGCTGGCGGACTGCACCGCGCAGGATCTCAATAAAACCGAGCTTTTCCTGGTGGAAGGGGACTCCGCAGGCGGATCTGCCAAGCAGGCGCGCGATCGCGAATATCAGGCGATCATGCCGCTCAAAGGCAAGATCCTCAACACCTGGGAAGTCTCTTCCGACGAAGTGCTGGCGTCGCAGGAGGTGCATGACATCTCCGTGGCGATCGGCATCGATCCCGACAGCGACGATCTCAGCCAGCTGCGCTACGGCAAGATCTGCATTCTCGCCGATGCGGACTCGGACGGCCTGCATATCGCCACGCTGCTGTGCGCGCTGTTTGTGAAGCACTTCCGCTCGCTGGTAAAAGGCGGCCACGTCTACGTCGCGATGCCGCCGCTCTACCGTATCGATCTCGGCAAAGAGGTCTATTACGCCCTTGACGAAGATGAGAAAGAGGGCGTACTGGAACAGCTTAAGCGCAAGAAAGGCAAGCCGAACGTGCAGCGCTTTAAAGGGTTGGGCGAAATGAACCCGCTGCAGCTGCGCGAAACCACCCTCGACCCCAATACGCGCCGCCTGGTGCAGCTAACGGTGGACGATAGCGACATCGAGCAGACGCTGCGCGTAATGGATATGCTGCTGGCCAAGAAGCGCTCGGAAGATCGCCGCAACTGGCTGCAGGAAAAAGGTGATTTGGCCGATATCGAAGTGTAATCATCGCGCTGCGGCGCGGCGCGCGATCCCGGGCTGCAGCCTGAATCGTGCGTCCGCCGCGCACCGGAGTAGATGATGAAAGTCACGCTGGAAGAGCTACGCGTGCTGGTGACGGTGGCGGACTGCGGTTCAATCACCTCGGCGGCGGAGCTGCTGGATCAGACCAGCTCAGGCGTGAGCCGCGCCCTGAGCCGCCTTGAGGCCAAACTCAACAGCACCCTGCTGCACCGCACCACCCGACGACTCGCCCTGACCGAAGAGGGCCAGCTTTTCCTGACCCACGCGCGCCAGATTTTGCTCTCCGTCGAACAGGCGGAAGAGCAGATCGCCCGACGCCGGGAGACGCCTTCTGGCCGCCTGCGCATCAACGCCGCCGCGCCTTTTATGCAGCACGTCATCGTGCCGCTGATCGGCGCGTTCCGGCAGCGCTATCCGCTGATTCAGTTAGAGCTCAATACCGACGATATCGTCATCGATCTGCTGGAGCAGCAGACCGATATCGCTATTCGCATCGGCGAGCTGCGCGATTCCACCATGCGCGCCCGGATGCTTGGCAGCAGCCGGGTTAGGCTGCTGGCCAGCCCCGCCTATCTGCAGCAATATGGCGAACCGCAGAGCGTCGAGGCGCTGGCGCAGCATCAGCTTATCGGCTTCAGCCAGCTGGAGATGCATAACGTCTGGCCCGTCTGGCAGCGCGAAGGCGAGCTGCTGCGCATTCAGCCGACCATTGCCGCCTCCAGCGGCGAAATCATTCGCCAGCTCGCGCTGGCGGGCCAGGGCATTGCGCGCATCTCCGACTTCGTCAGCCATCAGGATCTCGCCGCCGGTCGGTTAAAAGAGGTGCTGGTGCAGCAGACGCACGACGTCAGGCTGCCCGTGCATGCGGTTTACTACCGCAACGCGGAGCTGGCGTCGCGCATTACCTGTTTTCTCGACTTTCTCCATCAGGAGATCGCCTCGCAGGCGCGGTTCTGACAAAAAAAGCCGCGCGTCCTGAGGCGCGCGGCGCGTAACAGCCTGTGACGTCAGGCGGTCGGTTCCAGCACCAGAATCTTCACGTCCAGCACGTCGTCTTTAATCTTCTCGCGATGCGCTTCCATGTGCGGCATCTGCTGATGCTGCTCCAGGTGGCGCAGCGAAGCCCACTGCTCCAGCATAAAAATGGAGTCGGGCGAATTCTGCTTCCACGGCACCTGCGCCTGATGATCGACCAGCGCGTCATACTGGTGGCAGCCCTCTTCGGCCAGCACCGACGGGATAAGCGACTTGATCGCCTCCAGCACTTTATTGCGATGTCCAGGTTTAACACAAATTTCAGCCACTACCGTTAGCATGTACCTCTCCTTGTTTGCGGGTCCGCTTTCAGTTAAGCAAAGATCTCGCTGAGATGTGTCCGATAACGTGCGATATCGCGCGGCACGTCCGGCATCTTGATAACGTCGTTGCAGATAAAGGTTGGCAGCGCTTCCATGCCCAGGAACTGGTTGGCTTTATGGAAGTGCAGATAGAGGCCGTCGACGCCAACGCCTTCAAAGAACTGATCGGGATCGGTAAAGGCTTCCAGCGGCGCGTTCCAGGTCAGCGACAGCATATATTTTTTGCCCTGCAGCAGGCCGCCCGATCCATACTTTTTGCTGGCGTCGGCGCGCGAGCGGCCGTCGCTGGCGTAGAGCGCGCCGTGGCCTTCGGTAAAGACGTCGTCGATGTAGCGCTTCACCGTCCAGGGCTCGCCCATCCACCAGCCTGGCATCTGGTAGATCACCACGTCGCTGTCGAGATACTTCTGCACTTCATCCGCGATGACATAGTCGCTGTCGGCCAGGGTGACAGTAACCTGATGGCCTAAATCGCGCAGCTGGCTGGCTGCCACTTCGGCCAGAGTGTGGTTCAGCTCGCCTTTGGAGTGAGCGAAGGTTTTACCGCCGTCAATAATCAGAATATTCATTCACTAATCTCATTTGTGTTGCCATAGAGGGCTACTTTACGCCCTCTGCCTCGGCAGAAAAATGGGATTCAGATCACAAGACTTTTGCGCTGGAAGCAATAATCCAGCGGCTTATGACACACTCCACCAACACTCATCACGTCAAACAGAAGAACAAGAATGCGCACATACCTTATCAGCGCGCTGCTGCTGGCCAGCGGCGTCGCGCAGGCGGACTCCCGTCTGGATCAGATCCTCGCCAGCAAAACCCTGAAGGTCTGCACCACCGGCGACTACAAGCCCTATACCTACCTGCGCCCGGACGGCCAGTACGAAGGGCTGGATATCAGCATGGCGCAGTCGCTGGCCGCCAGCCTGGACGCAAAGATCAGCTGGATGCCGACCACCTGGAAAACCCTGTCGCAGGATTTTAAAGAGAAGCAGTGCGATGTTGCGCTGGGCGGCGTGTCGGTAACGCTGAAGCGCCAGCAGATCGCCTGGTTTGCGCAGCCGCTCGGCGTCGACGGTAAGATTCCGCTGGTGCGCTGTGCCGACAAGGCAAAATACAGCACGGTCGAGCAGCTTAACGCGCCGGCGGTGCGCGTGATTGAGCCAGCGGGCGGCACCAACGAAGCCTTTGTCCACAGCCATCTGCCGCAGGCGACGCTCACCCTGTTCCACGATAACGTTACGATTTTCCAGCAGCTGGTGGACGGGAAGGCCGACGTAATGATCACCGACGCCTCCGAAGCGCTCTATCAGCAGCAGCGCTACCCCCAGCTCTGCGCCGTTAATCCGCAGGCGCCGCTGCAGTACGGCGAAAAAGCCTGGATGATCCCGCGCGACGATATGAGCTGGAAAGCCTATATCGACCAGTGGCTGCACCTCGCTACCGCTACCGGCGAATATGCGCGTATTACCGCGCAGTGGATGGGCGCGGCGCGCTGATTGCCGTGGTCAGCAATCCTGTGCCGCCCTGCGCTTCCCCTGTGACTAATCCTGGCGATTGAGGTACTATCCTCGCCAAATAACCGCCGGGTGTTTCGCCATTGCGGGACACGAAGTGAGGATAAAAATTCAATGAGTGAATTGACGCAGGATGGTGCAGAGCGTCTTGCCCTGCACACATTTACCGAAAACGCGTACCTGAACTATTCGATGTACGTCATCATGGACCGCGCCTTGCCCTATATTGGCGACGGTCTGAAGCCGGTACAGCGCCGTATTGTTTACGCCATGTCGGAACTCGGCCTGAACGCCAGCGCCAAATTCAAGAAGTCGGCGCGTACCGTGGGCGACGTGCTGGGTAAATACCATCCGCACGGCGACAGCGCCTGCTACGAAGCGATGGTGCTGATGGCGCAGCCGTTCTCCTATCGCTATCCGCTGGTGGATGGCCAGGGCAACTGGGGCGCGCCTGACGATCCGAAATCCTTCGCGGCGATGCGCTATACCGAATCCCGCCTCTCTAAATATGCGGAAGTGCTGCTCGGCGAGCTGGGCCAGGGCACGGTGGACTTCGTGCCGAACTTCGACGGCACGATGCAGGAACCGAAAATGCTGCCCGCGCGGCTGCCGAACATTCTGCTGAACGGCACGACCGGCATCGCCGTTGGCATGGCGACTGACATTCCGCCGCACAACCTGCGCGAAGTGGCACAGGCGGCGATCGCCCTGATCGATAAGCCGAACACCAGCCTCGACGCGCTGCTGGATATCGTACAGGGCCCCGATTATCCCACCGAGGCGGAGATCATCACGCCGCGCGACGAGATCCGTAAAATTTACCAGACCGGCCGCGGCTCTGTTCGCCAGCGCGCGGTGTGGAAAAAAGAGGATGGCGAGGTGGTGATCACCGCGCTGCCACACCAGGTTTCCGGCGCGCGCGTGCTGGAGCAGATCGCCGCTCAGATGCGCAATAAAAAACTGCCGATGGTAGAGGATCTGCGCGACGAATCGGATCATGAAAACCCGACCCGCCTGGTGATCGTGCCGCGCTCGAACCGCGTGGATCTCGATCAGGTCATGCACCACCTGTTTGCCACCACCGATCTTGAGAAGAGCTACCGCGTTAACCTCAACATGATCGGCCTCGACAACCGCCCGTCGGTGAAAAACCTGCTGGAGATCCTGTCGGAATGGCTGGTGTTCCGCCGCGACACCGTTAAGCGTCGTCTTAACCATCGCCTTGAGCGCGTGCTGCGTCGCCTGCATATCCTTGAGGGCTTGCTGGTCGCCTTCCTCAATATCGACGAGGTGATCCATATCATCCGCAGTGAGGATGAGCCTAAGCCGGTGCTGATGTCGCGCTTCGGCATCAGTGAAACCCAGGCGGAAGCGATTCTCGAGCTGAAGCTGCGCCACCTGGCGAAGCTGGAAGAGATGAAGATCCGCGGCGAGCAGAGCGAGCTGGAAAAAGAGCGCGATCAGATTCAGGCGATCCTCGCCTCTGAGCGCAAGATGAACACCCTGCTGAAGAAAGAGCTGCAGGCTGACGCCACCGCCTACGGCGACGAGCGCCGTTCGCCGCTGCACGAGCGCGAAGAGGCCAAAGCGCTGAGCGAAAACGAACTGGTGCCGTCCGAGCCGGTCACTATTGTCCTGTCGCAGATGGGCTGGGTGCGCAGCGCCAAAGGCCACGATATCGATCCGTCCGGGCTGAGCTATAAAGCGGGCGACAGCTATCTGGCAGCGGCGCGCGGCAAGAGCAACCAGCCGGTCGCCTTTATCGACTCCACCGGGCGCAGCTATACGCTCGATCCCACCTCGCTGCCGTCGGCGCGCGGGCAGGGCGAGCCGCTGACCGGCAAGCTGACGCCGCCGCCGGGTGCGGTGGTAGAGCAGGTGCTGATGGAGGCGGACGAGCAGAAGCTGCTGATGGCCTCCGACGCCGGCTACGGCTTTATCTGCACCTTCGCCGATCTGGTATCGCGCAACCGCGCCGGCAAAGCGCTGCTGACGCTGCCGGACAACGCGCGCGTCATGACGCCGATGGCGGTGCATCATGAAGATGACATGCTGCTGGCGATTACGCAGGCGGGACGTATGCTAATGTTCCCTGTCGGCGAACTGCCGCAGATGTCGAAAGGCAAAGGCAACAAAATTATCTCTATCCCGGCGGCGGACGCCGCGGCGGGCAACGATAAGCTGGCGTGGCTGCTGATCCTGCCGCCGGGCAGCGCGGTCACGCTCTACGTCGGCAAGCGCAAGCTGGTGCTGCGCAGCGAAGAGCTGCAGAAGTTCCGCGCCGACCGCGGACGTCGTGGCACGCTGCTGCCGCGCGGCCTGCAGCGTATCGACAAGGTAGAGCTGGATGCCCCAGCGCGTGCCGTCAGCGAAGACGGCGAAGCCTGAGCAAGGCGGCGGAGCCTGCTCTCCGCCGCGCCATAATGAGGGATATATGTTACTAGTACTGCGCACCATCTTTGTGGTGATTTACTCGATTCTGGTCTGTGTTTTCGGCTGCATCTGGTGTCTGTTTTCGCCGCGCAACCCGCGCCATGTCGCTACCTTCGGCCATCTCTTCGGCCGTCTCTCTGGCGTATTTGGCATCAAGGTCGAGCTACGTAAACCCGCCGAGGCGGCCCACTACGGCAACGCTATCTATATCGCCAACCACCAGAACAACTACGACATGGTTACGGCGGCGAAGATCGTCCAGCCGACCACCGTCACGGTGGGCAAAAAGAGCCTGCTGTGGATCCCGTTCTTCGGCCAGCTTTACTGGCTGACCGGCAACCTGCTGATTGACCGGGACAACCGCTCAAAGGCGCACAGCACCATCAGCCAGCTGGTCGAACAGTTTCAGAAGAAGCGCATTTCGTTCTGGATGTTCCCGGAGGGCACGCGCAGCCGCGGACGCGGTCTGCTACCGTTTAAAACCGGTGCCTTTCATGCGGCGGTGGCAGCGGGCGTGCCCATTATTCCTATCGTGATTTCCAACACGCACGGCAAGATCAACCTGAACCGCCTGAACAACGGTCTGGTGATCGTCGAGATGCTGCCGCCGGTCGACACCAGCGGCTACACCACGCAGTCGGTGCGCAAGCTGGCGACCCACTGCCGTGAGCTGATGATGGAGAAACTGGAAGCGCTCAACGCCGAAGTCGAAGCGCGCGAAAAAAGCGGTAAACTCTGACCGGCCAACCTCTCGCCGGCACCCGCACGGATGCACGCGGCGCGCTCTGCCCGCCGCGACGCAACACAGCAATAAATCAAGAATAACAATGGGCGCGCAAGCGCCACGCGTAAAGGGTTTGACGTTCTATGTCTTTCAGCAGACGACAGTTTATCCAGCTTTCTGCTGGTGCGGCGCTTGGCGCCGGTCTCTTACCTTCTGCGGCGCGCGCCGCCTCCGCGCCCGGCGGCGATACGCCGCTGCCGGTGCCGCCGCTTATCGAATCGCGTCGCGGTCAGCCGATCTTTCTGACGCTGATGCGCAGCCACTGGTCCTTTCTCGGCGACAACAATAAAGTGCCGGTATGGGGCATCAACGGGCTCTATCTCGGTCCGACGGTGCGCGTCTACAGCGGCGACGACGTCAAGCTGATCTACAGCAACCGCCTTAACGAGCCGGTGGCGATGAGCGTCAGCGGCCTGCAGGTGCCGGGCGCGCTCATGGGCGGGGCGCCGCGCATGATGTCCGCCGGCGTTGACTGGGCGCCGGTGCTGCCGATCCGCCAGAACGCCGCCACCTGCTGGTACCACGCCAGCACGCCGAACCGCATGGCGCCGCACATCTACAACGGTCTGGCGGGCATGTGGCTGATTGAGGATGAGGTGAGCAAGCAGCTGCCGCTGCCGCGCCACTACGGCGTCGACGACTTCCCGCTGATCATTCAGGACAAGCGCCTTGATAACTTCGGCACGCCCGCCTACGATCCGCCGCACGACGGCGGCTTTCTCGGCGACGTGCTGCTGGTTAACGGCGTGCAGAACCCCTTTGTCGAGGTGTCGCGCGGCTGGGTGCGCCTGCGCCTGCTCAACGCCTCAAACGCGCGCCGCTACCAGCTGTCGCTGAGTGATAACCGTCCCTTTACCGTTATCGCCAGCGATCAGGGCTTTCTGCCCGCGCCGGTGGCGGTGCAGCAGCTCTCGCTGGCGCCGGGCGAGCGCCGCGAAGTGCTGATCGATATGTCGCAGGGCGACGAGGTGTCGATTACCGCAGGCACGGCGGCGGGCATTATGGACCGCCTGCGCGGCCTGTTCGAACCCTCATCGATCCTCACCAACACGCTGGTGCTGACGCTGCGCCCGACCGGTCTGCTGCCGCTGGTGACCGACAATCTGCCGATGCGCCTGCTGGCGGATCAGATCCTCGACGGCATGGCGACGCGCACGCGTGAATTCCGTATCGGCGAGGATATGCCGGGCATCAACGGCGCGCAGTGGGATCTGAACCGCATCGATACTACCGTGCAGCAGGGCACCTTCGAGCGCTGGATCCTGCGCGCCGACCGGCCGCAGGCGATGCACATTCAGGGCGCGGTGTTCCTGATCAAAAGCGTCAACGGCGCGCAGCCGATGGGCGAAGATCGCGGCTGGAAAGATACCGTCTGGGTGGATGGCGAGGTTGAGCTGCTGGTGAGCTTTCCGCAAAGCTCGTCCGATCATTTTCCCTTTGTCTACTACAGCCAGACGCTGGAGCTGGCCGATCTTGGCACGGCGGGGCAGCTGCTGGTGCAGCCGACGGCATAAGCGCTCAGGCGAAAAGGGCGCGCTGCCCGGAAGGACAGCGCGCATAGCCTGCATTAATTGAAGGTTTCCGGGTCCGGCCCCAGACGGTTGCCGCGATCCAGCTTCGCGATTTCGCTCAGCTCGGTCTTCTCCAGCCGGAAATCGAACACCGCGAAGTTCTCCGCGATACGCTCAGGCGTCACCGATTTCGGGATTACCACCAGCCCGCTGTCGAGATGCCAGCGGATAACGATCTGCGCCGGGGTTTTGCCGTACTTCTTCGCCAGCTGGCGAATAATCTCCTGATCGAACACCCCTTCGCCGCCCTGCGCCAGCGGGCTCCAGGATTCAGTCTGGATCTGATGCATGGCGTTCCACGCGTGCAGCGTGCGCTGCTGCAGCATCGGATGCAGCTCGATCTGATTGACGACCGGTGAGACGCCAGTTTCATCCAGCAGACGCTTCAGGTGCGCTTCGTGGAAGTTACAAACGCCGATGCTTTTGGTCAGGCCCTGCTGCTGCAGCTTGATCATCTCTTTCCAGGCGTCGACATAGTGATCTTTCTCCGGGCACGGCCAGTGCATCAGATAGAGATCGACCTGCTCCAGCTGCAGTTTTTTCAGGCTGGTTTCCATCGCCTGCTGCACATTCTGCTGATCGTCGTTCCACAGCTTGGTGGTGACGAAAATCTCTTCGCGCGGCACGTCGGTATCCTGTAACGCCTGGCCGATCGCCTCTTCGTTTTTATAGGCCGCAGCGGTGTCGATCGAGCGATAGCCGACCTCCAGCGCCTTAAGCACGGCGCGATGGGCATCTTCATTGCTTGCCTGCCATACGCCCAGCCCCAGCTGCGGCATCATATTGCCATCGTGCAGTTTGATAATCGGTTGATCTGCCATAGGTGCTCCTTTCTGTTGCAGTGAACCTGTGAGGCTTAAGTCTAGTCAACAAACCTGACCTCGTTTCATTGTGGGCGGCAATTCCGTTTCTCGCCCTGCCTGATCCTGCGGAAGTCTTGCCTGTTTCTCCATTTCAGTGGCGAATTACGCAGCAGCCTGGCAGACTGGTTTCTTTACTCTGCGAGAGATATGCATGGCGCACGAAGCTTTGTGTCAGCACCTGGCGAACCAGGTCGTGACCTTAATGACCCATGGACGCAACCGCCTTTGCCCGGTCAAGAACGTCAATCTGATCTACCTTAATCAATATCAGCCGCGCACGCCGGTGATGTACCAGCCCGGCATTGTGATTCTGTTTCAGGGCAGCAAAACCGGCTATCTCGGCAGCACCACTTTTACCTATGACGCCACGAAATATCTGATGCTCACCGTGCCGCTGCCGGTCGAGTGCGAAACCTGGGCGTCGCCGGAAGCGCCGGTCGCCGGCATGTTCCTGACGGTCGATACCGCCAGCCTGCAGGATCTGCTGATCGAGATTGGCGACGACGAAGATTTCCAGCCGCAGCCGCAGACTTCAGGCATTCACTCCGCCTGGCTGACCGAGCCGATGCTGTGCGCGGCGGAGCGCCTGCTGGACGTGATGGTGCATCCGCGCGACGCGCGCGTGCTGGGGCCGCAGATCGTGCGGGAGATTATCTACTACGTGCTGACCGGGCCGACGGGCGGCGCGCTGCTGTCGCTGGTGAGCCGTCAGACCCAGTTCAGCCAGATCGCCCGCGCGCTGCGCCGCATTGAAAACCACTATGCGGACAACCTCAGCGTCGATGCGCTGGCGGCGGAGGTGAACATGAGCGTCTCGGCGTTTCATCACAACTTCAAGGCGGTGACGCAAACCTCGCCGCTGCAGTACCTGAAGCGCTACCGTCTGCATCAGGCGCGGCTGCTGATGCTGCATGACGGGCTGAAGGCGAGTGCGGCGGCGGCGCGGGTGGGCTACGAAAGTCCCTCGCAATTTTCACGGGAGTTTAAGCGCTATTTCGGCGTGACGCCGGGAGAGGAGATTAGCCGCGTGCGTCAGACCGTGGCGGAACCACAGGCCTGACGCCGTGCGATCAGGCCTGTTTCTGGCGACGTTTTTTCCAGATCACCACGATGCTGCCCGCGAGGCCGACAAACAGCAACACCATCGGCAGCACCATCAGGATCGCCATCACCTGATCTTCATGGCGTTTGATAAAGGGCACCTGGCTGATGCCGTAGCCAAACGCCACAACAATCGCCACCCACAGCAGCCCGCTTAGCCAGTTAAACAGCTGGAAACGGCCGTTCTGCAGGCCGGAAATACCCGCCATGGTTGGCAGAATAGTGCGCACGAAGGCCAGGAAGCGGCCAACCAGCAGCGCCATCAGGCCGTGACGGTTAAAGAGCTGCCACGCGCGCTGATGATATTGCGCTGGCAGGTGCATCAGCCAGCTTTTCACCAGCCGCGTGTTGCCAAGCCAGCGTCCCTGAAGATAGCTCAGCCAGCAGCCGAGGCTGGCGGCGGTGGTGAGGATCACCATGGTGGGGATAAAATCCATCACCCCTTTGGCGACCATCGCGCCCGCCAGCAGCAGCAGGCTGTCACCCGGCAAAAAAGAGGCGGGAAGCAGGCCGTTCTCCAGAAACAGCGTCAGAAACATCACGCCGTAAACTACCCAAACCACATTTGGATCGGCCAGCGCGGCGAAATCCTGATGCCAGAGCGCATGAACAATCTCGTGTAAAACACTCATCTGCTATCCCATCGAGTCACAAGGAATCTATTTTAGCGGCAATCCGGCAGAGTGATTTGATCTGCGGCCGGTCGCCATTCTGTGGTTGAGGTTCTGTTTAAGTTACTACTGCGTCAGGCGGGCGAAACCTGCCGTTAAATCGTCAATCAGGTCGTCGACATGCTCCAGGCCAATATGCAGGCGCACCAGCGTGCCGTCAAAATCGACGCCGCCCGCTGGCCTGATTGCCGCCAGCTCTTCCGGCTGATTCGCCAGAATCAGCGACTCGTAGCCGCCCCACGAGTAGGCCATGCTGAAATGGTGGAAGCGATCGAGGTAATGCGCCAGTTTTTCGCTGCTCAGTTTTTCATGCAGCACGAAAGAGAACAGGCCGCTGCTGCCGCTGAAGTCGCGTTTCCAGAAGGCGTGGCCTTTGCTCTGCGCCAGCGCCGGATGGTTGACGCGCGCCACTTCCGGCCGCGTCGCCAGCCACTCCGCCACCTGCAGCGCGCTCGCCTCATGCTGGCGCAGGCGCGTGGCGAGGGTGCGCAGGCCGCGGCTCGCCATATAGGCGCTGTCGGCGTCTACCGTCTGGCCCATCAGATAGGAGTTCTCACGCAGCTGCTCCCAGCAGCGCGCGTTCGCCACTGCGGTGCCGATCATCGCGTCGCTGTGGCCAATCAGATACTTGGTGCCCGCCTGAATCGAAATATCAATGCCGTGCGCCAGCGCGTTAAAGAAAAAGCCCGCCGCCCAGGTGTTATCCATCATGATCACCGCGTCCGGCGCCTTTGCGCGCACCGCTGCGACGATGGCCGGGATGTCCTGCACCTCCATAGTGATAGAGGCTGGAGACTCAAGAAACACCACGCGGGTTTCCGGGCGCACCAGCGCGCCGATTTCGCTGCCGATGGTGTGATCGTAAAAGGTGGTGGCGACGCCGAGCTTGCTGAGGATTTTGGTGCAGAAGTCCTGCGTCGGCTCGTAGACGGCGCCGCACATCAGCACATGGTCGCCCGCGTCGACAAACGACAGAATGGCGTTGGCGACCGCCGCCGCGCCGCAGGGATAGAGCACGCAGCCCGCGCCGCCCTCCAGCTCGGTCATCGCATCCTGCAGCGAAAAGTGGGTCAGGGTGCCGCGGCGGCCATAGAAGAGTTCGCCGGCGGCGCGTCCCGCCGTAGCGCGCTTTTTATCGGCGACGCTATCGAACACCAGCGACGAGGCGCGCTGAATCACGCTGTTGACCGCGCCCTGCGTGTAACGTTTGCTGCGCCCGGCGCTGACTAAGGTAGTATCGATTTTTTTGGTCGTCATTCGTGTTTGCCCTGCGGCCTGCTACAAAGCCTTCACGTTACCACGAATTGCCGGTCAGGGTTGACCCCAAATCCTGATATTCAGAACCTGCCCGAGGGGGAACAGGCGGCGCCGCGCGCCGCCTTTCAGCCGGTTACATCACCCCCATCAGACGCGGTAGCCACAGCGAAATCGCCGGGATGTAAGTAATCAGCATCAGCACCAAAAACAGAATGCCGTAAAAAGGCAGCATCGCGCCGACCACCTGCTCGATTTTCTGTTTGCTCACCGCGCTGGCGACAAACAGCACCGTGCCGACCGGCGGGGTGATCAGCCCGATGCCGAGGTTGGTCATCATGATCATGCCGAAGTGCACCGGATCGATGCCGAGCGTAGTCGCCACCGGCAGCAGCACCGGCGTCAGGATCAGGATAATCGGCGCCATATCCATCAGCGTGCCGATCACCAGCAGCAAGACGTTAATGCACATCAGGATGACGTACTTGTTATCGGACAGGCTGGTAAAGGCGTCGGTGATAAGGGTCGGCAGCTGCATAAAAGTCATGACCGCGCCGAAGCCCGCCGCGAAGGCGATCAGCACCATCACGATAGTCACCGTCTTAATGGTGCGGAACAGCAGGATATGCAGCTGGCTCCACTTGAAGTCGCGATAGATAAACATGGTGACGAAGAAGGCCCAGAGGCAGGCGATCGCCGCCGATTCCGACGCGGTAAAAATACCGGAGAGAATACCGCCCAGGATAATCACGATGGTGAAGAGACCCCAGAAGGCGTCGAAGAAGATCTTCACCGCCTGGCGAAACGGAATGCGCTCGCCCTTGGGATAGCCGCGCTTGCGCGCGAAGGCAAGGCACATCACCATCAGGCAAAGCCCCAGCAGCAGGCCGGGAAAGATGCCAGCGACGAACAGCGAGGAGATCGTCACCACGCCGCCGGTTGCCAGCGAGTAGATCACCGAGTTATGGCTGGGCGGCGTCAGCACCGCCTGCACCGATCCGCTGGCGGTGACCGCCGCCGCGAAGTCGCGCGGATAGCCTTTCTGCTCCATTTGCGGGATCATCACCGAGCCAATCGACGCGGTATCCGCCACCGACGAGCCGGAAATCGCGCCGAAAAAGGTAGAGGCGACAATATTCACCAGCGACAACCCGCCGCGAATAAAGCCGACAAAGATATAGGCGAAGTTCACCAGCCGCCGCGCGATGCCGCCTTCCGCCATAATCGCCCCGGCCAGGATAAAGAAGGGGATGGTAAGCAGCGAGAACTTATTGACGCCGTTCGTAATTTGAATAACCACCGCTTCCAGCGGCAGATCGATCCACCATGCGCCGATAAAGGCGCTGAGGCCCACGGCGAAGGCGACGGGAAAGCCCAACAGCAGCAGCACAACCAGGCTGCCGATCAACATCAATGCGTCCATGGTCGCTCCTTAATGAGTGCCGCCTAAAACCACCACTGGCCGCTGGCTTTGGTCGCCGTTCAGCAGCCGCTCAATCACAAATAACAGGGTAAACAGCGCGCCGATCGGGATTGGCAAATACATCTCGCCGTAGGTCACCGAGGGCAGCGAGGCGAGCGGCTGGATCCACATCGCCACGCACAGGTTATAGCTCGCCTGGAAGATGATTAAACAGGTCACCACCATCAGCAGATCGCACAGGCGAAGCATCAGCCGCTGCGCGGCGGGCGACAGGCGATCGGTCACCATCGAGACGCAGATATGGGTACCGGCGCGATAACCGACCGGCGCGCCGATAAAGGTGAAAAGAATCATGCAAACGATGGCGACCGGCTCGGGCCAGGCCAGCGCGCCGTTGAGCACATAGCGAGCGAAAATGCCGATGGGGATTACCGTCACCATAATCAGCAGCGCGACGGCGGCAATGCCCATGCACAGCAGATAGAGCCCATCCATCAGACGAGAGTATCGGTTCATATGCGTTACCTGAATAACGCCGCGCGGAAGGCGCGGCGGGGGAGGGTTATTTAACGTCGGCGATTTGCGTCATCAGATCCTGATATTTGCCGCCAAACTGATCGCGCACCGGCTGCGTCGCCTTCATGAAATAGTCCCTGTCAGTCTGCTGAAAGGTCACGCCGCCTGCTTTCATCTTCTCAATGGACTGCTCGGTGTAAGTCGCCCACAGCTGGCGTTCTTCATCCTGCGCCTCTTTGCCGAGCTTTTTCAGCAGCGCCTGGTCTTCCGGCGTCAGGCGCGCCCACGAGGTTTTTGAGAAGAGGATCATCTCCGGCTGGATAAAGTGGCCGGTCAGGGTGTAGTACTTCGCGACCGGCAGATAGTTGTGGGCGACGAATGTCGGCGGATTGTTTTCGGTGCCGTCCACCACGCCGGTCTGCATGGCGCTGAAGACTTCACTAACGCCCATCGCCACCGGGTTCGCGCCCATCGCTTTCAGCGTCGCCAGCGAGATGGCGCTGTTCTGCACGCGAATTTTCATCCCTTTAAGATCTTCCGGCTTGCTGAGCGGCTTTTTGGTGATCATGTTGCGTTCGCCCGCGTCGGTCCAGCCAAGAAAGACCATGCGCGCGTTGGCGTCGGCGTCGAATTTATCGACTATTTGCTTGCCGACCTCGCCGTCCAGCACCTTGTGCATATGGTCGACGTCGCGGAAGATGTAGGGCAGCGTCAGCACGCTGGTTTCCGGCGCGATGGTGGTGACCGGCGCCAGCGAGACGCGGATCATGTCGATGGCGCCGAGCTGCACCTGCTGCAGCGTCTGATCTTCGTCGCCCAGCACGCCGCCTGCGTAGACTTTCATCTCCAGCCGCCCGTTAGTCGCCTGTTTCAGCTTGTCGCCCATATGCTGTAGTGCTACGACGGTGGGATAGCCAGCGGGCTGGACCTCCGCCACTTTTAACACCTTCGCTAATGCCGGAGCGGCGTTCAGGCCGAGCGCAGCAGAGACGGAAACGGCAAGGATCCATTTATTCACTCTCATTATTTTTTTCTCCAGGCTGATAGAGGAGGGCACAGGTTACAGGCAGCAGAGGAAATGGCCCGCGTGCTGCCAGAATAGGCAAATTGTGCTGGCTGAAAATGCGGCAATGCTGATTGAATGAACAAGCTCACATTTTGAAACGATGTTTTAATAAATTTATACGGGAAATCACATTTCTGAAATAGCGTTGAAAAGTGTCATAAAAGGTTAGCAACAGCCCAGAGATGGCAGCGCGCTGTTTGTAAATAGTAATGAGAACTACTATCAATTCGCCTTATTTTTGCTATTATTCGCGCTTATCCATTATTCCTGCATATGAAGTTGGAGACGCAGCGTGGTAGCCAGTGACTTAATGCAAACGGATCTCTCTGTTTGGGGCATGTATCAACATGCCGACATCGTGGTAAAAGTGGTAATGATCGGCCTGTTGCTGGCGTCGGTCGTAACCTGGGCGATTTTTTTCGGAAAGTTTGCCGAGCTTAGCGCGGCGAAACGTCGACTGAAAAGCGAGCAGCAGGCGCTGGGCGAAGCCCGCATCCTGAGCGACGCCGCCCGCGCCGCTGCGCAGTTCAAGAGCCACAGCCACAGCGCGGCGTTGCTGAATGATGCGCAAAACGAGATGGCGCTTTCCGCGGGCGTCGAAGATACCGACGGCATTAAAGACCGCACCAGCTTCCGCCTTGAGCGCCGCGTCGCCGCCTTTAGCCGCCACGCGGGTCGTGGCAACGGCTTCCTCGCCACTATCGGCTCTGTCGCCCCGTTTATCGGCCTGTTCGGGACGGTCTGGGGCATTATGAATAGCTTTATCGGTATCGCGCAGACGCAGACCACTAATCTGGCGGTTGTCGCGCCCGGCATCGCTGAAGCGCTGCTGGCTACCGCTATCGGCCTGGTGGCGGCGATTCCTGCGGTGGTGATCTATAACGTTTTCGCGCGCATGATCGCGGGCTACAAAGCGTCGCTGGGCGACGTGGCCGCGCAGATTCTGCTGCTGCAGAGCCGCGATATCGACCTGGGCAACCTTAACGCGAAAAGCGCTGAAGCGCGCCCGGCCGCTCAGAAATTACGCGTAGGTTAAGTTTATGGCGATGCGATTAAACGACGACCTGGAAACCGATGGCGAGATGCATGAAATCAACGTCACGCCGTTTATCGACGTGATGCTGGTTTTGCTGATCATCTTTATGGTGGCCGCGCCGCTGGCGACCGTGGATGTTCGCGTTAATCTGCCCGCCTCGACCAGCGCGCCGCAGCCGCGGCCGGAAAAGCCGGTCTACCTGTCGATTAAAGCGGATAAGCAGTTTTATATTGGCAATGAGCAGGTGACGCCGGAGACGCTGGTGGCGGTGCTGAACAGCCAGACCGAAGGCAACAAAGAGACCACGATATTCTTCCAGGCTGATAAGTCTGTCGATTATGAGACCCTGATGAGCGCGATGGATAAGCTGCGCGGCGCAGGTTATCTCAAGATCGGCCTGATGGGGATGGAAACCGCCGCGAAGTAAATTTGCGCGAGTGGAAAAAGGGCAGCCTGTGGGCT
>NZ_JAUZUX010000021.1:0-87372 GCF_031844285.1 Enterobacter sp. BRE11 | reverse complement strand
GTTTTTAAGGTGTTATTTGGGATTTTCAACATGGACAGTGAACAGTGTTGGCAATCCAATTCCAGAGAAAATTGTTATTGAGAAGATAGTCACTGTCTTTTTTACCACCACTTCATGCCACTGCCAAGGTCGCAGCGGGTATCCAAAACGCATGAAGACAAGGTCTGAGTTAGATCAGCCCGCTTCGTAGAGCACTTTGCATCAGCTGTCGTTTCAAAATCGACTCTCATAAAAAAATCTTATGGCATTTCTTCTATAGGGATGCCGCATGGAGTGTTCTGGCGCTTCAGCCCTTCTGCAAGGGTAATGCGGCCGATAGCATATTCCCGGATCAGGTAGCCGCTAAGCCCCGCTGATTCCGCTTCCCGAAGTTTTGCGTTGAAAGTGGCCTGGGATTCAGTACTGATGCGTTCCATTTCCCGGAAGTAGTAAGTGCGGGCCTTTTTATAGCTGTCAGTGCAAGCCACCAGCACGTCCTTCACTACCACTTCATAGCGCCCCACATGCTCCTCGCCGCAATCCAGCAGCTGCACGCCTTTTCTGTCGGAATATGCCAATACGGTCTTATCGATCGCCAGTTCAGTAGCCACGTTTCTTCCAAATATATCGTTCATCAGGCGCTCCCCTTTTTTGTTATCTGTGCAGCGACTCCCATCGCTGAAGCCAGACTATACGGCAAAAATAACAAAAACTACAATCGTAAATCTAAAAAAATAATTTAGATAAATTACGCTGTTTTGCGTATGTCCGGCTCCAGCTGCAAATTACAAACCGGTTAATGTTGCGATCTCCTTTGGCCACACGGATGAAAGATGAATACCCGTAAAGCAACACCCTTTGAGCTCTTCCATAACCTGACTTTGGCATTCCGCGAAGATCCTCAGTTCCAATATGAATACAACTACTCCGCCGCCACGCTTGCGCTGATTGAAACGCCATACTGGCGGCTGACGCTGGCGCAGCAGGCGGAGCGCAACGCCATGATTGAACAGACCATGGCCAACGGTTCGGCTGAGGATACCCGCGTGCGCCTTATGGCCATGCGTCCCGAGCATCGCTACATGCTTATCCCCTCCTACGTCTGCCAGGCCGCTACAGAGCTCTACAGACAGCAGCTGGGCACTGTGACTGAAGAGCCTGAAACCGTCGATCTGATGCCAATTATCTGGTCGGCCGTATACGCCCTTGATCTGGCTCGGGAAATGCCCGTTCAGAAGTGGAATCAGATGACGCTTGCAGAGCAGCGATCGCAGCTGAAAGCGGTTGATAAAGCGCTGAGCACGCTGAAGCTATCGCGGTATGTCACCGATGCGAGCCGCGCTATCTGGCTGGGCCTGTTTATGACTTTCAGCGACTCACCAGATGATTTTTACGATCTGCTGATTTCCGGATGACTGCAGGAGCCACCTGATGACGATGAATAAGCCGCACGCCGGCGCCGGGAGGCGCTGATGCCCGCAGCCGGTACGCTGGACTCCGTTTGCTCCGGGCACGACGGTTTTCCCGCGCGTCAGACAGCTGAGGCTGATGCCGGGCTGACCATCAATGGAAAACCCGTGCTGGTGGACGGCAAGCTGTTTCCCGATCACTCCGACGGGAACAGCACCCACAACGGCACGGCGGTTACGGGCCGCCCGTGGTTCACAATCAACGGCAAGGGCATTGTGTGCGTCAACGATCCGGTTTCGTGTGGATCGGTGGTCGCCACTGGCGAAGCCGGTTTCGAGGTGAAGTAGATGCTCGATAACGACAAACAGATCAGCGCGTTCGCTGCCCTGTCCGCCTCCGGCATGGTAACGCCAGCGCCGGTAGTGGTGTGTGAAGCAATTCAGCCGCAGGCGACGCAGCTGGCTGACGCCATCCGGGCGCTGCTGCTGACCGGTGCAACCTATCCGGCGGAGGTGTCTCCGGACGTCGAAAAACTGCCGGGCTACGCGGCTGGTTTTGATAGTGCAGCAGGCGCGGCTTCTGGGTTCGTGACAGCGGTAAAACCTTTCAGCACCCCATCAGAGCTGCTGCAGTTAAAAACCGGATGGGACTGTCATGTGAAGGGAAATCGCCTGTCGCCGGCGCCAGGGTTCGCGCTGGTGGACGCCATGGGTGATACGTCCACTGCGGGAGCCCTCCAAGAGCTGCTGAAGGGCGTTTCGCTGTCTGCGCTTACCGATGCCATGACCGCGATAAACGCCAAAGTCAGCGCATCTGCAGCACCAGCTGACACCAGCATAACACCGGCCGCGCCGGCGCTGACGGATGCAGAGATCGACGCACTGCAGGAGGCAACCGCCGCGCTCGATGCGCAGCTGTCACCGCTTGCAGATAGCAGCAGCGCCCTCAAAATCCTTGCTGGCCAGGTCGCTGAAGCCACCAGCACGGCAAAAAAGGCGTTGTCTGACGCAGTGGCCATCACGCTGACAACCGGCCTCAGTAACGATCCCGTTATGGGGGCGGCCGTCAGCACCATCATGCCCGCAGCCGTTCTGGCTGCACTAAATCAGGAATAACCATGTTCAGTGAAATCACCCTTACCGGCTGGCTGAAGCGTGCTACTGCTGTCGCACTGTGCGCCGCGCTGCTGACGCTTTGCCACAAAGGGTATGTGACCGTTACTGATCACTTTGCACACGTCAAACAACTGGAAGCGGTTAACACCACACTGACAGCGGACAACAAGACGCTCACCGGCAACAACGCGACGCTGAAAACCTCTCTTTCTGAGCAACAGGCACAACTGCAGACGCTGCAGCAGACGCTGGATAAGCGGGAAAAGGAACGGCAGGAATACGCGCAGAAGCAGGCCCAGCTTGAGCAGGATCTACAGAAACTTAAAGAGGACAGTCAGAATGAAATTGAGGAAATTAACCGAGCGATACTGCTTGCCGGCATTAATCATACTGCTTTGCCTTCCAGCGTTATTCGCGTGCTCCGGGACAAAGCCCGAGCCGTTAACGCCAGAGGTCGTGACAGTAACAAAAGTGGTGGAACTGCCGCCCCAAAAAGCGCAGGCCTATCAGGCGTGCCAGGTCGATGAAAACATACCCGGCTTTACCGATCAGCTACCAGCCTACGTTGCGGGATTACTGACGACGGTCGATGAATGCAACCAGCGAAACGTCCTGATATCAAGCCATAACGCCAGTCTCTGAAAGCAGCCCTTCGGGGCTGTTTTCTTATAGCGTGGTTCCGGATATCTTTGTCACTAACCATGACGGAGGTGCCGGTCCGCGCTGCTATCTTAAAAAAAAGCAGCTGCGCCTACACTGGCTTTTCTCTTGAATGTTGTTGTCTGTTATCAGACGGGTGTATCACTCGCCGCGGTTAAGCGTCATTGGAATATTGAGGATTGAAGGGATGAAAAAATACCAGAGCAAAGCGCACCGGAACGGGCAGCAACATAACGCATCAGTAACCGGGTACGCCCAGCGCCACGCAGAGCAGGCCGAACGGAAACGACAGGAGGCCGTACAACGCGCACAGATCATCATACAGGCCGCAGAGCGCAAAGCTATGCAACGGCAGCAGGAAAGAGAGAAAGGCTGGCTGCGTCGTGTATGGGCCGCTAAATCGGGCGTCCTATTTGGTGCGGGTGCCCTCAGTGCATTTATCGCGGTTGGTCTGTGGTTCATGAATCAGGATGGGTACGTTTACACGAAAGGCAATCGTGTCAGCATGGCGGGCCAAGGGCTGTTAATCATCGCTATTGCGGTTGGTACACCGCTGTTTTTGTGGTGGGGTCAATGGCGTGATCGCAGGGACGAGCAGAGGCGAGTAGAGAAGGCCAAAGCGTTTCTGGAGCAGCAGGAGAAGATACAGGCGTTTAAGAGGTCGCAGCTGGGCCAGCAGTAAAAGCAGTAGTAAAGCAGAAGGGTTGCCCGGTAGGTAGTGGAACACGAACCGGGCCTTTCAAATTATCCCCCGCTTAAACACCACCGGTTAGCCACATATAGTCCTTCGTTGCTGGATTGCTGACGACGGTCGATGAGTGCAACCGGCGAAACGGCCTGATATCAAGCCATAACACCAGTCTCTGAAAGCAACCTTCGGGGCTGTTTTTACATAAACGTCGTATTCAGTAACTGATTATAAAAATCGGCTCTCTCACCTTTTAAACCCAGCCATCCGGGATAATTGGCTAAAGTTATCCAGATCAAACCGTTATTCTTGTGCACGGTGATTTTGAATGCCTGTTGCTCTTCGGGATCAATAAAACCACTCGCTTCCCAAGCCTTTTCTCCGTGCAGCTGAATAAACTGCGCATTTGTTACACTTCGCCCTCTTTTAGCATAGGATTTGCGCAAATCATCGACATATTTATCTAAATCGTCGGGCGTTTTTTCTGAAGAAACACCCATTTCTGCATTAGTAAAAGCGTCAGTAAAAGCCGTAATACGCTGGCCATCCTGCAGTGAGCCTTCAATTCTATAAGAGCTTGTTACCCCAACCGATTTAAGCGTGTCGAGGTTGATCCACGCCAAAGGCTTTCCGAATGAAGCATTGAAGGCCTGACTTGCAAAGTCCGGTGTGGACGGCTTTATGTAGATATATAGCGCCAGCGATAGGGCTGTAGCAGCGAGCAATGCAATTGCACCAAGCTGGATTTTTTGAGCATTTTTTGTGTTCTTAGCGGTCGGCTTATTTGTAACAACTGGCGCTGGTGGCGGTGTCTCATATTGGGACGTTACGCCTAAAAAATGGGGCACATCAGACAGCTGTAACCATCTGTCAAAGCCTGAAGTCCAGATCTGAGTATTTGCATTAAGCGGTTTGTTTTTCACTATTTCAGCGAATGCTCTTTCATCATATGGACCTTGTTTATCATTCCCGTCCAAATACCACCAATTAGCCATGTGTATCCCTTTGAGCCGCAAAATGCGCAAAAAAAGCCGCTGACATAGCGGCTTATGTTTATTTGGTGGGTAATTTAATTAAACCACGCTGTTAGTTCACTACCTGGGAAGCAAATTCAGAATTACCCGCTGCGTCCATCATATAAGCAGCAGCCACATCCGGCCCGCCTATTTGCAGCATGATTTTGCGCATGCCAGCTGCCAGCGAGCCGTCACCCTCAGAACGCAGGAAATCGCGTGCAGCAACAGGCATGTAAATGGAGGCTGTAACCGGATCGTGCATCTGCTGGGTGTTCCCCGCCTTTCGCCAGCGCGGCATGTTTCTGATTACTTCGTCGCCATCCTGTGCGCAGGCTTCCATGATGATTTCAGCACCATACATGATGATGATCTGCTGAGCCAGTGAGCGCGGCTCTGTCTCGCTGAGCATGTATTCAAGGTGCTGCTTCGCGTCGCGCTGGCTGCCGGTGGCCATGATGTGAGATTTAGAGCCGTTGGCGTACTGAAAGTAGAGTTTATAAGCCATGAGGTTTACCAGTGGTCAAATTCATGCATTCAATGTAACTACTTTTCTAAAAGTATTCCTTAGAATTGTGATTTTTTTCTTGCCTCCCCCACTTCGCAAATTACAAACCGCATACATTCATCCCGTCAAAAATTCCCTCGCAGCCGCGCCCTGAATTAAGGGCTGAATTGTGAGTAAAGAAATTACCCCTGCTCGTCTGCGCGAACAGGACATTATGAATCGCGCCTCGCGCGTTATGGCTTTTACCGTTGATGCGCAGCGCACCCAAGACGGCACGCTGATTACGGACCGTCACGCGCTGTCCGCCAACATCGGTGCTGCCCTGAAAAATGATCCGATGTTTGAAGGCGTAGAGCCTGAGTTTGGTCGCGTGGTTGGCACTGCCTGGGCATCGAGCATGATCGACTACCACAAACGTCATGGCTGCTATCCGCCGGCTGACCAGCTGGCCAACGCCAGCCGCGCGCTGGAAAATCTGCTGACCGAATCTGCTTCGGCCAAGCATGAAGGCTCCGGTAAGGCGATGTTTGAATCCGTAGCCGCGGACATGCGTACCTCTGATGGCGTTATGCGTCAGGCGCAGTTTGCCGCGCTGATCCTGCCGGCGGTGCTGGGCGCTGCCACCAGCGACGCATGTACTTTTGTCCCGTGCGAACGTGATGAAGCCAAAGTTTACGAGCTGCTGAACGTAGCCGGCACCACCTTTGGCAGCTTCCAGCAGGGTGACGAAATGAATATGCAGTCTGCGGCCGTTTACTCGCAGATGAAGCGCCATTACGTCTTTCCTGCAGCGTCACAGCCGGACGGCACCAAGAAAACCTTCGCCTTCTCGCTGAAAGCCATTGAAGGTGTGGATATGCCGATCCGTGCAGGTCGCTCCAAGCTGCTGATCAACCGTCGTCCGAGCAAGGTTGATGACGGCGACGGCAACCTGTATTTCCAGGATAAAGATTTCAACGGCAACGCGTTCGCCGCCACCTGTAAAGTCGATTACGACAAAGGCACTATCGCCGTGACCTTCCAGGATGCGCCGGTCAAAGGCACCGAACTGTCTGCACAGGTTGAGATCAACGTGGAGAAGGCACCAAACCTGATCCCGGTTATCAACCAGTCTATGCGTGAGTTCACCATCAAGCCGTCTCAGTTTGTCATCGCCTCTGAGCACACCGTAATGGCCGCATCGGATCTGAGCCGTGAATTTGGCATCAACCTGAATACGACGCAGTTCACCGCAATGCGTAACTGGCTGAGCCATGAACAAGACATGATGCGCCTGCGCACTATGGCTTTCCACACCGTGTACGGCCGTAAATTCGACGTCGCACTGCCTGAAGGCCAGACGTACGAATCATGGGTAGGCCTGATGAAGCACGTCATTACTCAGCTGAGCACTGACATGGTGAATCGCACCAGAAAAGCGGGCATCCGTGGTGGCTTTGCGGGTAGCGAGGCAGCTAACTTCCTGAAGAGCCTGCCCTCCAACGTGTTCCAGGCTGATCCAAACTTCGTGCAGTCGCCATACATCCAGCGCATCGGTACGCTTTTCGGCATCTACCAGATCTATGAAGTGCCAGCCGCTGTGTGCGAGCAGTTTGTGGCGAGTGGCGCGGCGCTGGGCAAAGACGACATTCTTTTCTACGGCCGTGGCGATTCCATCGGTGATGCAGGCCTGATCGCAGGTGATGCGGTACCAGCTATCCCGTACGTCCACGAAACCAACCCGTCACTGGTTAACCGTACGACGCTGTGGGGCTCTTCCCTGAACGAGCTGCACCCGCGCAACGGCGAAAACTACTTTGCCAAGCTGACGCTTACCAACGCCAAAGTCGGCGCTTACAACATGCTGACCGGTCAGAAAATTGAAGGTGAAGCCGCACCTGAAGCGACCACCGGCACCACTAACGCTACCAGCTAATCCCCCTTAACCCGCCCCCGTTAAGGGGGCATTTCATGGACATTTCGCATGAATAAAATTGGTTTTTCAGTAGGCCAGGCAGCTGGTGTTGCGGTGCAGGAGGTTAATGCTGATGCAACTACCTCCGTTGCCTCCGGTGGCGCGTCTGTTTTTGCTGGCCTGGTGATCTCCCGCCGCGGGAAAATCGGTACTGTGCTCCGTGTTACCGCGGATAACTATCAGTCCGTGCTGGGTGCCGCTATCCACCCGCGCACCGGCTCTGCGTTTGAACCTCTGCGCCACGTTGCGACAGCGGTTAACGGCGGCGACGGCTATGTGGTCCGCGTTGCGGCGCCGGGCATGAAGATCCCTGCCCTGTCACTGAATGTTGACTCAACGATGCGAGAGCTGAGCGTTGTTGCGAGCAACTTCGACCCGGCCAGCGATCCGGTGCTGGCTGCAGATTCAGCCGCAATGATTTATATCGACGACGGCGACGCCTCTGCAGATCGTACGCTGAGCATGGAAGCGGACCCGACGGCTCCGGGCTTCTACATCCTGACGCTTAAGCAGATTGATGCTGCTGGTGGCGAAACCGAGCTGGAATCACACCAGATTTCCTTCAACACCAACGCCACTAGCGATATGGGTTCTCCTGCATTCCTGCCTACCGCGCTGGAAAATGGTTCGACCCGTCTGCGCGCGCTCGTTGCTGACACCGTTGAAGAAAAGATGGCGCAGATTACCGAAGGCTTTGCCGACATGCAGTTTAACGGCGGTACCGACGGCGATCTGTCTAAGATCGCTACGGCGGACTACACCAAAGCCCTGGCCGTGCTGCGCAAGTCTATGTTCACCTGGACGGCCGTGCTGTCCCTGGGCTGCTATGACCCGACCGTTATCGCAGCGCTGGTGAAGCTGGCGGAAGATACCCGCACGGACATGTTCTACGACCTGAAAGGCCCGCAACTGGCCGCTGCAGCAATGACTGAAGCGAAGGGCCACGGCCTGGGTGGATCTCACCAGTCAGCGCGCTACTACTGGCCGTACACCGCGCGCGACGCGTTTACCGGTACCAACGTTAACTGGGGGATCTCCTGTGACGCGTTTGTCGCTAAAGCGAAAGGCGTTGCACTGGTCTCTGACGTGGGCGGCTGGCATTACGCGCCGGCAGGCGTGTCCCGCGCGATTATCTCGCGTCAGAACATCAAGCCTATCCCGAACCTGGACGAAATCGACCGCGAAGCCTTTGTGACCGCGCGTATTAACCCGGTCAGCCTGAACAAGGCCGGCGATATGTATATCGACGACTCCCTGACCACGTTCACCAAAAACAACTACCTGCGCCTGCAGCACATCAGTTCGCTTATGAATGCGATCGCACGCGGTTTTTATGACGTAGCAGAAGCGCTGAAACATGAGCCGGACGGCATCACCTTTAAAGGCCTCACGGATGGCCTGACCGACCTGCTGGAGCGATTTTCCGCATCTGGCGCGCTGGTGAAGCCGCGCGACGCCACGCAGGGCATGCAGCCTTTCGTCGTCTCTGTAGTGCAGAAAGATATCGACCTGTGGGAAGTCACCTGGTCCGTCTGCCCGACTGGTACATCACGCCGCATCGTCGGTAAACCAATGCTCTTCCGCTAACAGGAGAAATCATGAACAACATTTTTAGCCATCCCGTGAACAGTCTGCTGGGCGCGGCATTTTCTAAGCCAGTTCCAGCTGAAGCGGCACCAGCCGCCATGCTGGAAAGCGCTGGCACGGCCATTAACCCGGATTCACGCCTGGTGGCGATGTTTGAAGCGGTCGAACGCCGCGCGGGTGAAGATTCCCGCTCACTGGCCGCGTCCCTGCTGGCTGGCTGGGTAGCTGACGGCGACGCTGACGCTGACTGCTTTGAAGCCCTGGCGCTGGTGCTGGCCGGTCTTGACGGCATTCCCGAAGATGAAGATCTGACGGATGACCAGGTTGACCAGTTCAATGCCGCACTGAGCCAGCTTGCAAACGCCGCTGTGGCGCTGGGTGCGGATCAGGATGACGTCACCAGCATGATCGACGACGACGACGACAGCGCCGCTGAGAGCGTTTATGAGGCGCTTTCAGGGCTGAGCGACGACGACGAAGCCATTGCGGATTACACCATTGCCGGCGGCGAAGGTGGAGAAGCCATGCTGGAGTCTGCGACCTTCAAGGCCGTGCGTGATGGCGTTGTGACGCTTATCCGTAAGCGTCCGAAGAAGCGCCGCATGACGTCTCTGCAGAAGCAGGCGCTGAAAAAGGCCCGCACGAAGGCGCACAGTTCCATGGCCAACGCGCACCGCAAAAAATCCATGAAACTCCGCAAAAAGCGCGGACTGTAAGGCTTAGCCGCCGGGCGATCCCGGCGGCATTGAGGATAGCGCGATGATTTGCGGTGCATTCATGCCAGATGGGATCAGCCCATTCCTGAAGGTCTATATCACGTCGGAAACGGCGATGGTTGTGGGCTATCTCGGGGAAGGTTCAAGCGCAAGCATTGAATCTATGTGGGAATCACCCTTTTCCAATGACAGCCTGGGGGGTATGGCGGGTGCCGTCAGCGCTGCCGGCGGGAAGTTGGCCGGCGGCGTGCAGGCAATGAGTAACAACACCTCAAAGTCTGATTTCAACTCCCTGCTTATCTGGGAAGGACAGCAGCCGCCTGAGTTCAGCATCGTTATTGATCTCATGGCGACCGTTAACGCCAAAGTCGAAGTGATGGACGCAATCATGACACTTCAGCAAATGGCTTCGCCGGAGCTGAACGCTGCTTTACCGGGCGGCCGCCGCCCCCTTCCTGTCATTCTGGACGTTGGCCGCCGCATCAAGCTGATGGACGTGGTAATTCGCAGCGTCAGCTACCAGCTGGACGCGCCGCGCACGGCTGAGGGCCATTTCACCCACAACACCGTCACGCTGCAGTGCTCCGGCCTCAGTGTCCAGAACCAGTCCGACATTCCATTTATGTTTATCTGAGGATCTATTTATGTCCGGATTTTCCAACACGAAAGCCGACGTGGCTTTCCTGAAAAAGCGCTTTAACCAGAACCTCGCGGCCGGTGAAAAACTTATCGGATCTGAGTACTGGATGACCTTCAAAGGCTACCCCAACCTGTCCATTCTGGTGCGTACCACGCAGCTGCCAGAAATGGCGCGTGAGGACGTTGAGGACGTCGCGCCGGGTGGCATGAAGTTCAACCAGCACGGCACCCTTAAAAACAGCGGTGAGTTCCAGGTAACTTGCGTTGAAACCATCAAAGGCGACGTGTTTGCCGCCGTCAGAAAGATGGTGCTCGACAAAGAATACCTGGATATCACTTTTGCCGCTGCGGCGGAGTCAAACAGCGGCGAGAACGCTGGTCTGACCCGTAATTATCTGCACTGTAAGGTCTACTCTGACTCGGTGGATTTCGGATCTGAGGATACGACTGCAGCCGTGAAGCTGCCGCTGCGCGTCGTGTACAACTGGGCTGAATAATCATGACGCCGGCCGAACTGCTTGAGGGCGTGAAATTGCGCTTTACGACGCTGCTGGTGAATGAAGAGGCGCTACTTAAGAGCCTCCTCCGCCAGGCGCTCGGCGTCTATCAGGATCGGGCCGGTGTACCAGGCCGCATACGCATTGAAAAATCGGGGGGCGCAAGCCTCCCGTTTCCGTCTGATTACCTGTCACTGGTAAACGTTAATGACTTCAACGGTGCCCTGGTTTATGCCGATCCCTACGAATCATCCTTAGAGCTTGAGCTCACCGGCCGGGAAAAATGGCCGTTCACCCTGCTCTACTTCCGCAACATCCGCGACTGCGATTACGAAAAAACGCAGCTGCCACCAGACATTACCGGCCTGATCGAAGATTACCTGGAAGCGCTGATCGCTATCCGCAATGTGGAGCGACTGCGACGCCTTCAAATCGCCGGCAAGTTTGATGCCTCTTTCCTGCCTGACGAGGCCACGCTCCACCAGCGCAAAACCGATCTGGAAGCGCAGATCGCTGCTAATCGGGCAATTATCCCTGCAATGAGTTCCTGGTAAGGGGGTGTTATGAGCTTTTTTGACGGTCTGGCCGGAAACCTCAAAGGCTTCGCTTCCAGCACGGCCAAACAGGCCGGCGGCAACCTGATTTCCAATATCCTCGCGCGCGCCACCTCTTCCATGAGCGGCGCCGGCGCGTCATACGCAGGAATGTCTGCGGAAGTCTCCAATGCGAAAGCACTGCTGGAGCTGGCCATGCGTATTCGTTATGCGCAGGGCTGGCAGTGGAACATCGAGATAGACGGTTTCTCCCGGGTGGACATGTACGTGAAAGATATCACCTACAGCTTTGGCAACGTGGAGACCGAAAGCAAGCTGATTGGCGGCACGGAGTTTGTGAAGCCTACGCACCTGACGGCGGGCTCTGTGTCTATGACCGTCCGTGACAATGAGGGCGGCGAACTGCTGCAGAAGTTCAAAGAGCGGCGCGCGCGGATCAGCAACGGCGATGGCACGTTTAACCTGCCTCCCGCCTACCTGCTCAACGTCCGCATTTACCGCGTCTCACAGGACGGCAGCAGCGCGCTTGAGGAGGAAGCGAAAGGGTTTATCACCACGGTTGGCGAGATCTCCCGTGCGCGCGACGCTGTGGGCGAGTTTGCCACCTTCCCTGTGACGTTCGTGAAATACACCAGCGCCGGCAGCGGCATTAGCGGATTGCTAAAAGGAGTAACCGGGGGAATTACAAACCAGGTTCAATCATCGGCTTCAAACCTCATTAAATTCTGAAGGGCTTAACAGTGAACATTCCTCCGCTTCCCCTGGCGTCGCGCCCCACTACGGAAATCATCTTTCGCCAGCCGGTGATCAAAGACGCGCTGAAATA
This sequence comes from Enterobacter sp. BRE11, assembly GCF_031844285.1. Lineage (NCBI taxonomy): Bacteria > Pseudomonadati > Pseudomonadota > Gammaproteobacteria > Enterobacterales > Enterobacteriaceae > Enterobacter > Enterobacter sp. BRE11. The sequence continues at coordinate 75,226 of NZ_JAUZUX010000021.1, read as the reverse complement.
TGGCACGCCGGATCAGTTTGGTGACGAGCGCCGTGTTTCGGAATACCTCAACGAGCTGCAGGAAGGCCCGCTTGATGACAGCCGCGATTGGACCGCCCAGGAGCGCCGTACCGCGCTCTGGTGGATCATGATTAACAGCCGCGTCGATAACCTTGAAGCCTTTCACTACACCTGCCAGCACTGCAATGCGATGCATACCTGTGATGTGGATCTGTCTGACCTGGCAGCGACCGTGGAGCTGCTGACAACCGAGCCATACGAACGCGTTAACGTGCCGGTAAACGGCGTACCTACGGACTGGACACTGAAGCCGCTGACCGGGCGCGGGCAGGAAATGCTGGAGCGCATGCGCGCTGGTCTGCCGGACAGTAGCGTGCCTGAGTATGAGGCCGCACTGGTGCGTTTGAGGATAGCGGAGTTCGCGCTCTGCACTGCGCTGGACGACGATCCGGAGGACTTTGAGGAAGCCGCTAACCGTCGCTTTGACATTATGGAAAGCATGGTTTCCGAAATGGAGTTTGCGCCGCTGGTGGCACACATTCAGCTGATGCAAAAGAACCTCCGTCACGGCCTTCTGATGCAAATTATTCAGGGCGAAGTGCGCCTGCTGCTGCCACCTCATGCTTGCGAAAAGGAGGACATGCAGATGAACACCACTCAACTGTTTATTCCCTTTCACCCTGGATTTTTTATTCCACGATTTTCCGCTCAGTGGATGGCTAACCATCATTGACAACCTGACGCTGACGGCGCGGCAGCCGGTTGGGGATGTTGATGCGCTGCCCCTGTGGCGCGCCATTCAGATGAACAACACGCTGACTGAGCAACTGAGAAAAACGAAAAGCAGGCCCGAATGATGAAGCACCAGGATCAGGCTCGCATCATCGATGCGATCGAAAAAGCCAGCGAGGCTGAGCTCAAACAGCTGACGCTTATCCAGCACACACTGACAGAAAACCTATCGCGGCCGTCTGGTAATGGCGGCTCCGCAACGGGCATGACCGTACGTCGTTCCCTGACACGGCCAGCACCCAAAAATGACGGTAAAACCGAAGATGTAAAAAAGGACTTCTCAAAAGAACCAAAAAGGCCCGAAAACGGGATAATTAGCTCCGGCTCCATTAAGAGGACCAAAAAAGAAAATTCAGATAAAACAGAGTCCTTTTTAAAAGACCAAAAATCGCCAAAAGAGATAAAGAGTCGGTCTTTGCCTGACTGGGTTCTTTTAGATGGGACTAAATTTAACGAAAAAGGGCAATCAAAAGGCAGAAAAAAAGCCAACACGGTGATTACGGGTGGCGCTGGTATAAAAAAGGGATTTTTAAAGGACCAAGAAAAATCAAAAGAGGGCAGAAAAGAGCTAACAGAAAGCCCTAAAGAAGGTGTGAAAAACACACCTGGCAGAGATTCCGGCGGCCGGTTCAAGGCGCATACGGATTCTGCAGAAGCCGCAGCCGCGCAAAGCGCAAAAAATGCACAGGCAGCAGCGAACAAACAGCAGCAAGGTTTTTTTCGTTCGCTGGGCGGCATGCTGGAAAATGCCACTCAGACAAACAGCGATGCGATGGCATCCGGCACAGATTTAGCCGGTACCGCTGCTGGTGGTCCGCTGTGGATGATGGGCAAAGGCATGTATGACATTTCCGCCGAAGTCGGGAAAAACGTTGTTACGCTTAAAGACTGGATGAAGGGTCAGACTGAAGGCAACACGGCGCTGAAGATCGAGCCGCCCGTGACACATCCGCCGGTAACTGCAGAGGCTAAGCAGCCACCAGCGCTGGGTAAACCAAAATCCGCTGACGGCTACAAAAACGCGCAGCAGGCAAAAGCTATTCAGGTTACGCAGGAGCAGACGAAAGTCATCGCGGCCAATGACGATCGTATCGTGGATGCGCTGGACGACGTGCGCGACGAAATCAAAAAGCTGTCGCATGCCTCCAGTTCCGGCGGCGGCCTGCTTGATTCACTGATGCCGGGCAGGCGTAAGCGCCGCAAGCGCAACAAATCTAATCCGCTGAGTACCGCTGCAGACGTCGCTGATGCAGCGGCTGACCTGCTGCCAGAAGGGCATAAAAAGACAGAAGGCGCGCGGCCCAAACCCAAAAAGAAAGGGCTTATGGCAAAAGCGCTGGAAGTGCTCAAAGGCGGCAAAAAGGCTGCCATTGCCGCAGGCGCAACGGCAGTCACGGCTGCTGGCGGCGCTGCGCTGGCCAATGACACGGCAGGCGCGGCCGGTGAAAAAACGAGGAAAGAAGGGGCTAAAGCTGCCACCTCAGAGGGGGCAAAAGTAGCCGGAAAACAGGGCATCCAAGTATCGGAGGCTGCAGCTGAAACTGCACTGGGCAAAGGCGCACTTAAAGGCGGCCTGAAAGTGGCAGGTAAGACTGCCGCTAAAACCGCGCTGAAAGCAGTTCCTCTGGTAGGAACCGTACTCGGTGCGGGATGGGATGCCTATGACGGCTTCAGCGATACGGAGGGGCAGAAAAAGGCATTCGGGCTCAAAGATGGCCAGGCGGTCACCGCCAGACAAAAAAGCGAGTACACCACGGCAAGCGTGCTGGACATGGGCGGGCTGATTTCCGGCGCCTCCGGCCTGCTGGCATCTGGTGCGTCAGCAATGGGCATGAATGGCGTGGCGAAGGCGCTTACTTTCGATACCGGCGACATAGCAAAAGGCCTGGACACCGGGCTGGGCAAAGTAGGCGACATGTTCAGCGCCTTTACTACCAGCGCTGCCGGCGCGTACGACAAACTGACCGGCACCAGTGCAGAGCAGACGAAAGCGATCACCGATGGTACTGATAAAACTGTCACTGCCATTAACCGCCTGGGGTCTCAGCTGCAGGGTGGCAACTGGGGCGAAGATGGGGTGGGTTCGCTGGGCAAAAGCGCGGCTGATTACGCCGACGTGGCGCAAAACAGTATCGGTGCCGATCTGAATGTGGGTGGGGCTAACGCCAAAAATCGCTCATTCCGAAACAACAACTTCGGGAACCTGAATTTTGTCGGTCAGGAGGGCGCAAGCCTGGAAGCAGCGAACGCTAAAGGCGAAGCGCGGTTTGCCAAATTCAATACCCCGGAGGAAGGTTTCCGTGCGCTGGCCAACCAGCTGACAAGCTACTCTCAGGGCACTTCAAAAGCGGCAGGTTACAAAAAGCTCAACACGGTGCAGGACATCATCAAGCTATACGCGCCGCAGAGTGAGAATGACACCTCGCAGTACGTCGATTCGCTCTCTAAAAAGCTGGGCGTGCGGGCAGATGAACAACTGAACCTTACCGATCCGAAAGTCATGACGCAGATGATGCGCGGCATTGCCACCATTGAGGGCGGCAATCCGCAGGTCACGAACGACTTCATGATGAATGCCATTGGGCATAACGAAAATGGCAAATGGGTCGGCGGTAAATTCAGTGATGAATCCCTGAAATCAGTTAACGAAGCGCGAGCGAAGCAGGGGCTGGCACCGGTTGCAGCGGATTCGCTCTATTCAGCTGGCGACAACGTGACACTGAAGCAGGGTGCAGCGGTACCGGCGGCACCGGCGGCTACAGCGCCAGTGGCACCGACCGGCTCACAGGCGGCGGCCGCTAAAGAAGCGGCCAAACCCGCACATGGTGGCAACGGCGTTACTGACAAAATCAAGCAGGGAGCCGCGAGCAGCTGGGGCAAGGTCAAAGAACTGAACGCCTGGGCTGACAACAAAGTGCAGGGTACCGTGGAATCAATGGGTGTTGCGGGAATGTCCCGCAAACGGCCTAACAGCGGCCTGTCTCTGCCCGCCGGCGATGCACTTCCGGCCGGGTTGCAACTGGCGGCACTGTCTCCGGATCAGATCGCTAAGCACACTCGTCCCGTTCCAACTTCCCGCGTTTCTTCTGCCAGCGTCAGCGCCCGGCCTGCATCCGCAACGTCGTCTGCGCCGATAACGGCAACCAGCCAGGCCAGAACAAATCCGCAGGCGGCGCTGGCGGCCAGCCAGCCAGATAGCACCGGCACGGGCTTTTTTGACCGCGCCATGAGCGGCGCTATGGACGGCATGAAAGCCGTCAGCGCGTCGATCATGCCCGCTGTGGGCGACACCTTCAGCCAGGCGCTGGGAGGCTTCAGCGGCAGCGACATGATCAGCAGCGTGATGGATCAGGCTGGTATTGCCGATCCGGGCCTGCTTCGCGCGGTATCACAGATCACCAGCAAAGCCGGCGGATGGCTGGACAGCAACGTGGAGTCGCTGGCAACCGCCGGCAAATCGCTCCTCAGCGGCAGCACAGCGCAGGCGAGAAGCATTCCGCAACAACCCCTTCTTAATCATCCGGCTCAGATTCAGAGCGTCACTGACCTGCCGCGCAGCGGCGTGCGGCCAATGATGAACGGCGATAACAGCAGCCATGAACAGGACATGCTCAAGGAACTGAAGGGCATGCGCTCGCAGCTGGAAGCGCTGCTGGGCGTCACGAAGAAAAAGGGCGACACAGCACCGGACAAAGTGGTGAACACCGCGCAGCCGGCGCCGCGCCAGTCATCAACGCTGAGCATCAACGATCCGGCGCTCAACGAACTACTGCAGGACTAACGCATGCAAAACGAAATCGACTGCCTGATGCGCGTGGATCAGGGCGGGGTAGTAGTGAAATCCGGCGATTCAGAAGCCTGGCTTGCCCGGCTTGAGGAATGGCTCCGAACCCCGCAGGGCAGCGTGTACGGCCTGCCCGGATGGGGCAACACGATGCAGGACTTCAAACATGAGCCAGTCGGCAGCGAAACGAGCCACTTAACCGCAGTGGCCATGGAGGCGGCGCTGATTCGCAAGCTGCGAATCGACCTGCCGGGGCTGGGGTTACAGGCGATCCGCTGTACGCCGGAGAACGTCGATACATGGCAAATCGCATTCATTACATCGTTTGGACCGCTAAGTGTGTCCATGAGCAAAAGTTAATCGGGGGAAAACGTGAGTATTCAGGATTTACTGGACAAGTTTAACGGCCAGCTGCAGGCAAACAGCTGGTGGAAGAAATTCACCAATAGCCAGTTCATTCAGATGATGGCTGTATTCGGTGCGCAGATCATCTACGCCGCTCAGAGCAGCGCTGAGCGGGGGCTTGCTGAAGGGTTTATCTCTACCGCCACAAAGCGCTCCAGCATTCTTGCGGCAGCGGAGGATCGTAACTACATCGGGCACCTGATTACCCCGTCATGGGGCAGCGTGAAAATCACCAATAAAACGGATGAACCGATCCAGCTGCCGGTGTTCGCAGAGTTCCTGTCTCTGGCACAACTGCCGTACGTTACAACCGATGTTATCTACATCCCGGCCGGACGCAGTGTGATTGTGAGTGACGTACGGCAGATGGAGCGCGTCAGCGTTTCCACAACCATTGAGGCCGAAGCGCCGTTCTTTACGGTCATGCTGCCGCGCGACATTACTGAAGAGACGGTATCTCTGGACGTCTATGTGACTGAGGACGGTAATAAAACCCTCTGGGAAAATAACCCGCTGTTTCGCCTGTCGCGCGGCACCAGTAAGCATTACGTGATGGTTTACAAGCCAACCGAACAGCTGGGCGTGCGCTTCGGTGATGGCGCGATCGGAGCCATGCCGGCCACCGGCAGCAAAGTGGATCTGGAGGTGTGGTGCAGCCAGGGCGACACCACGCTGACGCAGGGACAGAAGCTGACGCCGGCGGGCAACATTGCCGATCTGAACAGCAAAATTGAAGTCGTCACCATGACACCGATCACCGGCGGGAAAGGTTTTGAAACCACGGAGGAAACCCGCAACAGAGCCCAGTACTACGTGACCTATGACGAGCAGGTTGTATGGGGCGGGGATTATAAGTACTTCCTGAATCGCACCGTGCCGGGTATGTCGTGGATCAGCGTATGGGGCGAGCAGGAGCAGGAGGAGTCTACCGGCATCAAATCCCTGTCGAACATCAACACAATTTTCTTCTGTGGCCATATGCCCGGTTTTTCGCAGGAAGAACTGGAGGCGCAGATCATGGCGGCCGTAGAAGCCATCCCCAACGAGCTGAACAAGCGCTTTCGTTATGTGCCAACAAACGAGGAGCCTTTCACTCTCACCCTGAGCGCCGTAGCCAAAAAGAGCGTCATCATTTCTGATGCGAAAAACGAGGTCCAGAAAGCGCTTGAGGCCCGTTTCGGGCGGGATGCAAGCACGTTTGGCGACACCTATCAGAGTGATGTTTCCGCCGGCAAACATTTCTCGCAGGTGCAGGTAAAAGACCTGTGGCGCGTGGTTGAGGAGCTGGATCTGTTTCTCTCATACGAAGTGACCACGCACAACATGAAAGAGGCGCTGCAGCTGAATGACTTTATCTATCTGGACGTGGCCAATTCCGTCATTGAAATCAAATATCCGTAAGGCACAGCCATGATCAGAAATTGGGTAAAAGACCGTCTGACCAAAGATAAGCGCGACTCTGAGTTATGGTCCGGGTTTGCAACGGCACTGCAGGCCGTTTTTGAGCAGGCAGTAGAGCCTGTCCTGACGCGCATTACCAACCGCAAATCCTATTTCACGATGGACAGGGAGGATTTGACGCGGCGCATGGGCGAATATGGCCGCTTTTTCGTAGTGGCAGAAACAGCGGACAGCAGCAGGCCTGTGCTGCTGGCGCAGCGACTGGACGAGGTGCACTTTAAGGGCACGGATAAGCCCATTACCTCAACATTCTGGCGTGAGTTCGATAACCTGCCAGTGACATGGCAGCCGTTATACGCGCCGGTGGATCAGGAGAAAGCGCCATATGGCACTTACTTCACAACGAAAGAGGGGGTTAGCGTCGCTGAGGAGCATTACGGCGAGTTTTTCCTGACGTCCCGTGCGCAGATCTCAGTTGCGCTTAATGAGCTCTACAAGCGTTATGGCTACATCGAGCAGGAAGAAGCGGTAGAAAAATTGCTCACAAAGTTTGAGCAGATCATCGCGCCGCTGCTGCCCCTGCACATTGTGTTTGACGGCGTTGCGCTATTCATTTCATTTGAGCTCACGGCTAATGCCAATGAGATCCGGCTGATCAGTGCCGGCATCGACTATACCGCCAAAATGTCTTATGCCGATCTGCAGTCGGAAATCAAAAACCTCCGTCTGGCCACACAGATGGAGTTTGTGGTTCCGGCTGTCCCGGTCAAAGCGACCAGACGGTGTGAGCGCTTCGACATGTTTGCTGCAGATGCATGGTGGTGCGATTACCAAAGCAGGCCCGATGCCGCACCGGCACCGATAGTTATCGCCAGCGCCGCCAGCGACAGCCGGGCGCGGTTGTTCACTGAGGAGGGCATGCAGTATATCGCCATTCAGAAAGGCGACAGCCAGGGCGTCACTGCCACCAGCGCAGATGGTGGCAGCACGACCACGGCATTCCCGCATGATGGATCGCCTGAGTTCGCTATGGCGCTGCCCGCAGACGACAACGGCGACAGCACCATTACCACGCTTTTTTATGAGCGATATGTCGTGTAGTTGACCATCGGAAATTACAAACTCCTTACCCTCTGGCCTCTTATCCCTAAGAGGCTTTTTTATGGCTGATTCCATTTCCGTCAGCAGCAAGCTGTTTAAGGCAAAGCTGCTGGATTACTTTTACACCCGCCGTGCTGAGTCAGCGATCGGAAAGGGCAACCGCTTTCAGATGGCTAAAGCCTACTGGGGCAAGTCGGCGCTGGTTACAAGCAATGAGGCTGGCGGCTGGAACATTGCGGATATTCCGTCCACGTTCAGCAACGCCAATCTGTCCGGAAAGTTCACCGAAACACCGCTGATCCTCACCAACACCGGCGCGGACATTTCAATCTCGATCCAGCTGGATGACACCACACTGCCTGAAGGGCAGGCCTATGACCTCAATACCCTGACGCTGGTTGATACGGACGGCAACGCCTTTGCAGTGCTGTGCGTGCAGCAGGACACCGTATTTCGCGGGAAGGCCTACAACCTGATTGTGACCATTGAACAGAAAACGGCATAAGGCATATGAGCGATAACGAAATCACTGATATCGGCGTTATGTCCGGTATTCCATATGGCACAGCACCACTGTCCGCCGATATGCAGTACCTGGAGGCGTACACCAGTTCTGCGCTAAACCGCAAATTGAAAGGCGTCGTACTGCCGGGCTTTTACCTGGGCTTTTCGCCGGTACCGGGCGCCGGCCTGAATGTCGTCGTCACCTCAAAGGAGGCTGAGGGCGGGCAGGGCGCAGCGTCCATAGACGTAAATGCGCATCAGGTTACAGTGCAGCACCTGGCTGATCTGACTCTCGCCGTAGAAGCCGGGAAAACCACCCGCATTGTGCTGGAGGCGAATTACAAAATTGGCATCCGCACAGACCAGGTTGATCGGACGTCTCAGGTTAAAGCCGCTAGCGTATTTGCGCAGGATCTGTCTGTGGCGTTGGCACCGAACCAGCTGGAGCTCTGCCGCGTACTCGTGCCAACCGGCGCGACGCAGGTAACGGAGCCGATGATTGATACCCGTTTTCGGGTAAACCGGCAGGTAGGTATCACGCTGGATTCGATTTTCACCAGCGACGACGAGCTGATTGCGGCCAACCTGAAGGGGCTGAAAATCCTGAAGGCCTTGATCGACAAAAAGATGGTCATTTCTGAGAATGGCGCAGACATTCAGGACAAGGAAGCGTTTCGCAGAAACCTCGAACTGGATCAGGTGAGCAACGAGAAACAGCTGGTTGCATCCGAAAATCTGGCGGATCTACCGGACCTGCCGGCGGCCCGGAAAAATTTCGGTCTCGGCACCGCTGCAGAGGCAGATAAACAGGTATCCGCCATCGATATGACGCCGGGTGCACTGATGGCCGTGGGAGCATTTGGCCTGGGCGCGCCGTCGTATGTTCTGGCGGGCAGTATCACCCTGCTGGCTGATTCAACTGTTACAGAGCGAAACGCCTTCTGGACGCTGAACGGCACCTTTACCGATGGGCCGCTTGAGCTCGGGAATAAGGCGCTGGCCGGGCAGTTATTCAACATGCGGCGCTGGTACAACGGCGGTACGTCGCTGGTGCAGCTGCTGGTGGCGCAGGGCGGGGTCATGTATCTGCGTGCGGCCGGAGGTGGTCCGGGCACATGGGCATGGACCGGGCTTACGGCTGGCGCGGACAGTAACGGCTGGCGCAAAGTGATGGACAGCGCCAGCATGACGCTGGGCGACCTGTTAAATCTTGGGGCCGCGAAAGCTGGCGATAACAGCGATATCAGCCGCACAAATGCGCTGACGCATATCAACACAGAAACCCTAACGCTGTCCGAAAACCTGCACGTTGGATCGCAAATCACCGCCGGGGAGCGCGTGGGAATTATCCATGATGAAGCCAGCCCGGCTGACATGGTATTTGTGCGCAGCGATCAGCACGCCGGCGCGGCGCCGGCCAGCGAAACAATCATCATGAACGTGGATGCCCGTCTGGCTTCAGAGACGGATAATGCATTGGCGGGCAGGGTGCTGGGTGGCCTGACAGTCAGCAGCATGCCACACGGCGGCGGCAGCACTGCGCTGGCGGCCCGCGCGGCAGACGGCTCGATTGCTGCGCGTTTCTGGCTGGACGGCGGCGATGGATCAGTGTCATTCCAGGGCTCTGGCGGCCTCAAACTTACCGGTGGCCTTGTGTCAGACGGTGCTGGCCGCTTTGTTTCCGATACGATCACGCTGCAGATCAAACCCAAAACCAAAGACAAGGCCTATTACCTTCGCGGGCGTAAAAGTGACGATACCCTGCACTGGTATCTTGGCCAGACCACTGACGGCAATGATACCGTCACCTGGGGCAACTCCATTCCGAATACGTGGCTGACACTTGCCGGCGACGGCACGGGCGAAACCAACGTTTCCACAATGAAGTTCCGCAATAACGTGAGTGTGGGCGGCAACCTCACCGTGAGCGGCGGCGCTGACTTTACCGGTCCCGTTAATGTACTGGCGAAGGGAGCAACGGCGATTGGCGATCTGACGAACGCCGCGCTCGTAGTCACTGGTAGCAGCACAGACGGCAGTCAGGGACTTACCGTGAGCAGCTTTGCGCCATCCGTTTCCTTTGTTGATCGCACCGAAAACACCACGTCCTTCCGCTGGCGGACGCAGGGCAGTTATCTGCTTCTGGAAGCGGATTACCGGGACAATGGTGCGACGTGGCACAGCTATGGCGCTGCTTTCCATGAAGCGGGGCATCTGTCTCTTGGGGCGGGCACTATCAGCCCGGCGCGCCAGCTGACGATAGGCAACCCGCTGGCTGGAAACGGCAACATGACGGGCAAAACACAGATTGCCGCCATGACCTACTCCAACATTGGTGCTGACGCTACCGATCGCGCTATTGCCTGGGGCAGCGAAATGACCTACGGCGACGGTAAAACCACACAGAAAGTTGCTGATGTTGTGGAGTTTTGGGCAAACAGTAATATCGTCAATAACACCACAACCATTGATATTCTTTCCTCGTTCCGGTCTATCGATAAATCGAGCGAAAGCATGAAGAGTGTGTATGGTTTTGACGGGCGCCAGATGGTGCGTACTAACGTCAACCGCTGGAACCTCTACATGCAGGGCAATGCGCCAAACTATCTGCGTGGCCAGACAATTATCGGTGGGGTCGATACAACCCTCCCTGATAGTTACATGGCGCTGTCTGTAAGAGGTTCAGCAGAGATTAGTGACTTGCTCAGGGTTAAAGATATGGAGGTTAAAGGCCAGGTAAGTCTTATTTCGGCTACTCCGTATATCGATTTTAATTCCTCAACGGCACAACTGAATGATTATGACGCGCGCATTTTGGTTGATACCACGGATGCTACAACGAACGGCCAGGCGCAAATGTACATTCAGGCCGGGCATCTCAATATTAGGGCAACAACGGATGTTCAAGGGCAGCTTGTAGTTGAAAAAGACGCGCATTTCGATGATGCCGTTTATATAAGAGGCACGTTGTTTACAACAGCACATATGGGCATTGGTAATATTGGCACTGGCAATTTTGCAGGCACCAGTGCTTCTTTCAATATAGGGGATTCTGATTCAGGTTTTATTTGCCCTAATGACGGCGTGCTCGATGTTTATGCTAATAACGTTTTAACGACGCGTTTCACCCCAAACAATATGCGAGTATATGGGCCGGTTGTAAGCGAGGATGCTAATGCTTTCCGTATCAGAATTAATAATACGAAAAGTGTGTTCCACCGTTTTGATGGCTCCAATTATTACTTGTTAGTGACCAACGATAACGATCCAGACGGTACATGGAATACTTTACGTCCTTTTGCGTTCAATGCCGGCAATGGCAACGTTACGATTGAACACCAGCTACATGTTGTTGGCAACCTCGTATCAGATAGTCTGGTCTTATGTCAGGGCGCGCAATTTTTACCTGACGGCAACGTTTATGGCTCTGTATGGGGCGGATATCTTAATAACTTTTTGGCGGGCCGATTTGTAACAGGCGTCAGATTTGCTGGTTTTAAAGAGATCTGGGCCTGGAAAGATTCGGGTGTTTATGAGGAAAGCGGCTACGTCATTACCGCGGTTAAAAACAACAACAGAGATGAATACATCGACACAGTTTGCGCGCGATGCCTGCAATATTGCATCAGCGGCAACTGGTACACAGCAGGCTTTTCATAAGGATGAATATGTTAAATTTTGGTCCATTTAAAATTTATACGCCGGATGTACCGGTAATTACTGATTCCTCCACTGAGGAAGAAAAAGAGCTGGCGGCCAAATTAAAGACGCTTACCGAAATGAATGTCATGTTCGTTCGATGCCAGAGCGGCCAGGATTGGTACGAGTCGCAAAAACTTTATTCGCCAGACACCATGAAGATTGTTTATGACGAAACGGGCCGGGTGGTCAGTTTCGACAGGGACGCTTCCAAATTGTGGCCAATCAACTGCAGCGTGGCTGAGGTGGACGCCGCCGGTGTTCCCGAAGGCCTGGATACGCTGGGCGACTGGGTTTACCGCAATGGCAAGGTGGTGGCGCATGAGCACTCTGCCGCTGAGCTGCAGGAAATGGCTGAGCGCACCAGAAGTTCGCTGCTGTCCAAAGCGCGCGCTCAGATCAGCGACTGGCAGGCCGAGCTGGCGCTGGGCACTATTCCGGATGACGATAAGGCGCAGCTGGTGGAGTGGATGGCCTATATCCGCCAGCTGAAAGCGACCGATATCAGTAGCGCTCCGGACGTGCCCTGGCCTTCACCGCCCGCAACCCCCTGACTCTTCCTCAAAATACAGCGCTTTCGGGCGCTGTTTTTCTGTACCTCTCTAAATTACAGACTCCTTACCCTCTCTCCACCTGACAACCAGGTGTTAAAGGGGGGTATGTGACCGATGTAGAAAAAATGCTCGCGGTTTCGCTTCTCCTGTCTCTGTTAAGTGGCACAGGCGTTTTCCTGCAGGGAGTGCGCGAGTACCGGATCAAGGCGTCCGTATTCAACTTTGTTACTGAGCTGGTCCTGGCACTGATTACCGGCCTGACGGCCTATTTCTTTGCGCGGCAGCAGGGGCTGGATGAAATCGTGGTTTACCTCGCCGTGTTGGTTGCAAGCAACAACTGGCGTGAAATTTCAACTGTGTTTAAAGAACGACTCATAGCGGCAATAAACGGCGTCTTTGGGTCAAAAGGAGGCTCCGGCCAATGATTGATTACCAGGATCTGTTTATTGCGGGTATGGCGGCAGCGATGGTGGTAGATCGCAGCGTTTTAGCCCGTAAGAAAGTCACCCTCCTGGGGTGCGGCGAAGCGACGGTGCGGGATAACGCGCTGGCATTCCCGGTGAAGTTCGACATTACCTGCGCGGGCAAGCTGACAGGAGCCAAAATTGAATACTGGCTCCGCGACAGCAACGATCCGACGGTGGTTATTTCCGGCAAGCAGCGCACGCTGGACCTTTCCCCCAAAGGCGTGAGCGAAGAATTTCTGTTAATCGACACGCGTTATCTTGAACCGGGCACCTGGGAACTGACGGTGCGCGTGACACACGGTAACAGCCGGCTGAACCCGCTTTACCGCATCTTCCCGCTGCAGGAAACCGTCTCGAAAAAGTATCAGCTGATCAAATCAGAGCAGGGGGCTTTCCGTGTCGAGTCCTAAAAATTACGTGCTGCTGAGCTTTGACGATCTCAATGAGAAAGGCCTGGCAAAGCTGAAAAAGGCGATCGTCAAAAACGGCTATGAGATTGCCAAAATCACCGCCGCCGGCGCGGCGCGCAAAAAAGATGGTGTGCCCACCAAAACCTTCAGCCTCACCGGGATGGACGAGCAGGTAATGACCGTACAGGTCAACGACAGCGGTGATATTTCCGGCCTGAAGCTGAACGGCAAAAACGTACCTTTCACCCATGTAACCAGCATGGACGATCTCGGCCGCACGCTTGCCGCGCTCTTCAAACAAGGCTCAACGGCATTTCAGAAGGCGCTGGCGCGCAAGATGGCCCGCGCCGTTGCCGGCAAAGACGACGCTGCGCAGCCAAAGCGCGGGGTGAAATCGTCTGTGCAGCTGCTGGCTGAGGTGCAGCAGCGGCGTGACTCATACAAATCGGGGATCGCGGAGACAAAGGCGAAGGTAGACCAGCTGACACGCGATGCGGACACCGCACAGAAGAATGCGGAAAACGTGCAGACCGAGCTTAACCAGGAGCAGGCGTTAACCCGCCAGCTAAAGGAGCAGATCGCTCAATTAGAAGGGGCCGAATAATGAACGGTATTTTACAAAATCGGACAGTGGTTGATTTCAGCAGCCGCACACCGGGCGCTGTGCTGACGCAGGCGATCTATGACAGCCTGATGACCGGCAGCAGCGCAGATATGATGCTGGAAAGCGCCTCTATTGAGGATATCGATCACACCTACCTGGGCGAAGAATGCGTTGTTCCGGGAGCGATGTTTGAGGCCATCAGCACTGAGCGCATGCGCCTGGCGGCAACTATGCGGGCATTTGTGAAAGCGCTGAACCGCGGCCTGAACGGTACGAACATAAGCGCTGGCACGGACGATGCCGGCACAGACAGCACCGGGCAGAAAACCGTGGGCGGCGCGATTATCGGCAAAGTACGCCGCGTGGCCAACATACCGGTTATGAGCGCGCAAATCCCACTGTCAGACGGGCAATCCGTGTCGCTGGTGTTCCATTCACCGACGGCAGACGGCGGCAAAATCAGCAATCAGGATACGCTGGTGGCCTTTCAGTTCCTGATCAACAAACGCGACGTTACACACATCGTTGCGCCGATTGGCGGCCGCGACGTATCGCTGCAGCAGGTGACGCAGGCGCTTTCCAATCTGATCGAGAAGAACAGCGGCAAATTCGTTAAGCAAAAGGACGCACAGGCGAAGCTGCGCGCCGAAGTGGAGACGGTGCAGGCTGAGGCCGATCAGCTGGCAGAGCAGCAGTCAGCGCTGCTGGAGCAGGTAGATACGCAGACTCAGCGCGTGCATCTTCAGCAAAGCAATGAACAGGCACTGCGCGGCAAGCTGGCCAGCCAGCGCCAGCTGAATGCTGATCTCTCCGGGCAGCTGGCCGCACTGCAGCAGGCAAAAGCCAACGAGCCGGAAAATACGGACACCTTCAGCGACCGCACCATTCAGGTAAAGGCGCGTATGAACATCGACGGGAAGGCTACGCTGAGCAATGGCGCGACGGTGCGCTACCAGACTTATGACCAGAGCGGCGAGCTGGAAGGCAAAGTGATCATCACCGAAACCGACGGCACTACCTATGAAATGCTCTCCAAAACCAGCCAGGGCGCGGATATGGGTAAAGCGGCAACCAAATTGCTTAAAGCCTACCGCACCAGCGAAGCGGAGAAATACCGCGTTGCTGCTGAGCCAGCCCCGGCGCCAGTGCCAGAGCCCGAACCACAGCCAGACCCTCAACCAGAACAGCAGCCAGAGCCAGAGCCGGAGCCGGTCACGCCGGCGGCCGTATGGCGCTATGCGCTGGTGAACCGACCGGCTGGGATCGGCGCGGTACCGCCTGGCTTTACCTCAGTGGCAGATCAGCCCGCAGCGGGTGAGCCGTACAGCGGCGTTGCCCGCAACGGCATCATTTCCTATGACCGCCCGCTGACCGACAAAGAGGTTGCCGACTTTGAGCTGAAGCTGATCCCGACGCACGCTGATTTGGATAGCCTTGCCGCGACCGTGGCGAAAGAAATGGCCGGCTACGCCGCGCAGTATCTGGAAATGTCAGAGGAAGATCCGGATACCTACACCAAACAGGTGCGCATGGTGGCGCGTAAACAGCTGACCGGCGTTGCGTACCCGGAAGGGGGAGACGAAGCCTATTTCACGAGCGCTATCAAAGCGGCGCTGCAGCACCTGGCCGCAGGCGAAGAAAAACAGGAAGAGACCGATATGACTGATGATCGTGAAACCACAGACCCATTCTGGATTGCCGCGAAGCGCCTGGGCGATCTCGTTGGCTGGTCGTCTGATTTGGTGAATGCCTGGGCTGAAGCGCTGGGTTACGACAGTGAGCAGATGAAAATGGCTGCTGATTACGTGGAGGCAAATCAAAGCCCTGACTATCTGGCAGCAGTTAACGCCGCCATGATTACCGGTAAGCGAATCCCACTGACTGAAGAGCTGATCAGTCCAGAGCCAGCGCCTCAGCCGGAGCCAGAGCCTCAGCCAGCGCCACAACCTGAACCTGCCCCGGAACCAGAGCCAGAGCCAGAAGCTGATACCGAAGCGCAGAAGGCTATCAACTACCTGCAGGGGCTGAGCACACTGGATACCGACGACATGGACGTGATCCGTGCTGGCCGTAATCAGGTGCGCGAAGCTATAGCAGCGCTCACAGCGGCAGGCGTGTTTGACGAAAACGAAGCGCTGGTGAATGCTGCCGTGCAGCACCTTAGCGATCTGCTGGTGGCCGTTCAACGTAAGGGAGTGGCGGCATGACGTTAAGCGCCCTGCAGAAGCTGGATTTAGCCGATCAGCTGGACGAGCTCATTATCAAAGCCCCGACGGTTAAGGGGCTGGACCTTCTGGATCTCAATGACCAGATGGAGGCGATCATGCTCCAGCTGGGGTATGGCGCTGCGCCCGCACCTGCCACCAGCGAACCAATGCCGGCACCCGAACTGGTACCAGACCCACAGCCGCAGCAGGAAACCCATCCGGAGCCGGTGCAGGAAGATCAGCCCGTTCCGGAAGTGGTCCGCGATTTTCTGGCCGGGAAGTTCACGCATCAGGCGCAGCTGGATTTTGTCGAAACGCTCCGCCAGGTAAGTGACTACATCGGTGTTTACCTGCAGCTGGATGATGCCAAAGAGCAGACCGCCAGCTGGATAGCTGCCAGCGGCCTCGCTGCCTAATATTCGGCCCCGTTTCGGCGGGGCTTTTTGTTACCGGACAGACAATGCTTAACGAGAAACTTAAAAGCCTGCTGGGCGACGCCGGCAGCATCTTTGCGCTGATTGGGCTTGTGGGCTCACTGCGAAAAGCGGAAACCACAACGGGACGATCTTCTTACGTGGTGACGGGAAAAGGCCAGGAAGTGAAAACTGCCTTTAAGGTAGTGGATGCACGCCACCTGATTATCTCCAACAACCTCGACGGTACCATTAATCCGGCGTTCCCGGCGGAGCTGCAGCCGCGCGATCGCACGCGCCTGACCAGTAAAGTGCAGGTGTCCAAAATTGCGGGCAACCTCCGGCCGGCGAAGCTGACCGACTCCGGAATGAGCAGCCACGGCGCGCCAATCGTGGGCGCAGACAACGTGGTGGAATCCGGCAATGGCCGCTCTATGGGTATCACGCGCGCATACGAGCAGGGACAGGCGGATGAATACCGCCAGTACCTGATTGATCACGCAAAAGACTACGGTCTGAAGGCATCCGATATCGCGCAGATGGAAATGCCCGTGCTGGTGCGCGAGCGCCTGACAGACGTAGACCGCGCGCAGTTTGCGAAGGATTCCAACCTCTCCGATCTGCAGGAAATGGCGGCCAGCGAAAAGGCATTTGTGGACGCCGAAATGCTCGACGAGCGCCTGATGGCCATCTTCAATCCTTCTGATGATGGCAACCTGCTGGCGCGCACCAATGACGGCTTTATACGGGCGTTCATGAAAGAGATTGGCGACACGGCTACCGCCGGCCTGCTGACCGATGACGGGCGCCCGACGAAGCAGCTGATCGACCGTATCCAGAATGCGATCTTTGCCCGCGCTTATAAGGACGAGCGACTGGTAAAAATGGTGTCCGAAGAGCCGGACCCGGATATGCGTAACATCCTGACTGCACTCAACACGGCCGCCAGCGAATTTGCGCAGATGCAGTCGCTTTCCGGCGATGTGCACCGCCAGGCTGTCACCGGCCTGGTGGACGGCGTGCAGTCGGTCAACGGGCTGGATCAGCAGGCTATCGCCGCGCTGCAGGACGCAATCAAACTGGTGCGCCAGGCGAAAGACTCCGGGCAGGCGATACAGGAAGTGCTGGCGCAGCAAGGGCTGTTTGAAGAAACCAGCAAAGAGGCTGAAGCCCTGGCGCTGTTTATCGTCGCCAACAACCGCAGCGCCAAACGGATCGGGGCTGCATTCAAAAAGATGGCGCAGAAAATTAACGACGAACTGTTGCACCAGCAGCAGGCGCTGGGGGATATGTTCGGCGGCGGCGAGCTTTCGCTAACCGACGTGCTTACAGCCGTTTCAGGCGAGATTGAAGAGGAGTATGGCGAGGGGAAAGGCCTCAGTTTCTCCATGTTTGAATCCGCTGATCATCCGCGCGCCGCGGGGCAGTAAACCAGACATGCTCGGCCGCCTTGTGCGGCCTAATCCCACCGGAAATTACAAACTCCATACATTGCCGCCTTTCATCAACGAAAGAGTGACAACCACCATGGATCAATCCGCAAACCGTAAAGCCTTTGGCGACATGCTGGCCTTTTCAGAAGGCACCAGCACTCATCCACTGACGCGTATGAATGGCTATGACGTCATCGTTACCGGCATGGGGGAGAAGCAGGGTGAAATCTTCACCGACTTCAGCGATCACCCGTTTGCCCACCGCAAGGCCAAAACGCTCAATAAGCAGGGGCTGCTTTCTACCGCCTCCGGACGCTACCAGCAGCTTTTCAAATACTGGCCCGTCTACAAAGCGCAGCTGAAGCTGCCCGATTTCAGCCCGGCGTCACAGGAGCGGTTGCTTGATCAGCTGCTAAAAGAGCAGGGCGCGTACGCAGACGTTATCGCTGGGCGTATCAAAGCGGCTATCGCCAAAACCAACGATGTATGGGCATCACTGACCGGATCGCCATATGGGCAGAAAACGCATCCCATTGAAACGCTGCTGAATGCCTACCGGAACGCAGGAGGTACCGTTACCGATTAAGCCCCGCGAAACCCTTCCGGAATAGCGTAATCGTGACTGATGCCGTCGCCAGGCAGTGCGCCTGTGCGGCGGCCGTTCTGCTTCCTGCCATTGGCCGAATTAAACCGGCTTTTCAGGCGTCCCGTGTTAAACAGGCGATGCAGCAATGAACCGTTACGCTCAAATGTCTCTGCGCGACGTTCTTTGTCTGCAGCCGCTGCTGCAGCGGCCAGATCATTCTGTGAATCCTGGATGAAATGCTTCTCACGGGCTGGCGCTGGTGGCTGAGCCGTGGATTCATTCAAACCTGAAATTTCTGGCTGCCCGTTTAGTGTTTCTCTTTTTCTCGGATCAGTTATTACTTCTTCCCGGTCATTTTGACCAGGGGGGAGGCAGTCTTTTTGACTAGGGGTGTTGTGGATAAAATTGAACTTTATGAAGGCTTTAGCAATGACGCTCCGCACGTTTTTCTGACGGCCTGACACCTTCAGATTTGCAGCCTGAAGATCGGCAATGCTGGCCCGGACAAATGCCAGCGCTTTGCCGGTAAACGTGTATTTACTCGGGGCGCATTTGTTCCTGTTGAATTTGTCGTACTGTATTTCGCGCGTCAGGATGCCCAGGTGCTCAGCAAGGCGATAAGCGCGCTGAACGGTAGACACACTGCAGCCTGCTTCTTCAGCCAGGTTGCTGAGTGACTTCATGATGACGAATTTAGAGGTGGAACCCGCCAGGTTGCAGGCGAATTTCAGTATGCGAGTCATGCGCTTAGGCAGTGGAGAGAGCTCTATGATGCGCTCAAGATCAAAGCCAGTTATACGCACTGATTTTAGGTCATTATTTGAGCTACCTACGGGAAAAGTGTTGCCCGGATCGGTGTTTTTAGCTACTATTCTGGCTGCTGCTTTGCGGCCGTTTGTTGCTTGATTCACGGATTCCGTCCCTGGCTCACAGTGGCATACGATGTTGAAGTAATAATGGGGCTTAACGCTTGATTCATGGATGCCATCCCTGTTTCATAGTGACCATAAGTTCCTGTAAGTATTTGAAGTTTGAAGTTGTACGGCGCAAAGCCGATGTGGGTGCAACCACATGAAAGTTGTAAAAAAATCGACTGTTTCCAGCAGGCGATTTTTTTTTGGTTCTGAGTCAGTCGCCAAACTGAGTCAGAGCGCGGATGATAAACGTGATCCTTAAACGGATCAATACAGGTAAGAATTTTCCGGTATTTTAGAATCCGACAAAGCAGCGCCCTGTGAAGGGCGCGCTTTCGTTATCCCCTTTATTTTCCAGAATTAATCCAAAAAATCGTCTGATTCTCGTTCACAGCCTGACGCGTCTGCGGCAGCGGCGGCTGCTGAGTCGAGCCAATCGGCAGCGTGGCCGTTGCCGATGAACCGATAGATTCCAGCATGGCTGCGACGATCTGCGCATCCTCCGGCGTCTCCATCCGACACAGGGCATTTTGCTGCTCTTTGCTGATAAACAAAGGCATGTTGCCAATAGCCTCTTTCATGATTTTGCGGCGTGCTTTTGCCACGTTCCCGGCGCTTTCAAGCATCACTTGAGCGTTCCGCAATCTGTCCTCCAGCTCCAGCCGCTTACCGTGCTCGATTAACAGTGCGGATTCCAGCGAAGCCGAATCCGCTGATTCCAGCATCGCGGCCTGGCTGCGCATCGCTTCATAGTGCTGGATCAGGTCAGCGGCCTGATTTTCTGTGTACCCCTTTTCCACCAGCCCGGCGTGAATCACGTCAGCGCGCTCGGTGGCTGACTCCAGAATCAGCGCCGTACGATCGAGGCTGATATAGTTCGGATTGGTCACATAATCGAAGCCGTGAAAGCTGGTAACTTTGGAAATGGCGCTGTCGTCTCCGCCTGTCGCCCATGACCAGCCGCCGGCGCTGGAGCGATTCATACCGTCAACGATATTGCCGGGTTCAGTGTCGAGAATTTCCTGAACGTGCGTGACCACGCCGTTATCGTCCACGCTCACATCGAGCGTGCGGTTTGACGGTACGTTTTCGAGCGTCACCGGTTTGCCATCAACCATGACTACAGCAAATTCTGGCAGGTTAAGCCGGCCGGTTTTTGCGTAGTAGGCAGCGCGGCGACCATGGCCATAGTAGCCAAACATTTCCCCCAGCTGGATGCGCTCCCGCGTTTCGGGGCTGCTGAACGTGTCGCGTACAGAACGCAGCAGATAATTGCGGTCATTCTGCGGTGTATAGCGGCGAATCTTATCAATCAGTGAAAATCGATCCGTGACTGTGCGGAGTGCTTTCATGTTTTCCTCATAAGCAGGATGCAATGCCCCGCAAAGCGGCGGCAGCGCTGGCGGGTGCCGGCGCGAAGGGATGGTATGGAGGTTGTAATTTATGGGGTTAGGAAATCTTCAGGGGAGCATGGATCTATTAACCAGTGGGCAAACTCGCATAAGAAATATTGAATTTATCAGGGCGGGGGATATAGTGTGCGCGTCGCTGCAAAATCAGCGGCCGGGATTGGAACCCCGGAACGTACAAGGTTGGCACACAGTGCCTTCGGCGCTACCACGTCTGGAATTTGCCAGGCGTTTCAATGGTGGCGTTGGCGGGGCTACCTTCGGGTAGGCCGGTTTCCTTGTACGCCGGTAGTTCCAACCTCGTTAACGTCACCACCCGGAGATTGGAACCTCCAGTAGTGACGCTTCTACGTCGTACAGGGACCAATTTCATGCCGGACAAAATTACTTCACCTCACCCTGCATTTTCCTTCAGCAGAATGGAGGGGGAGATGCAATACAGCAGTGCTCTTCAAATTATATGCAGTAACACCAATGCGTTATGCCGCTGGGAAAAATGGGGCAAAACAGTAAAGCATGTTTACGCTGATTCTTGCGAAAGCGTGCAGCGCATTATGGTCAATGAAGATGGGGCTTTGTTTTTTTACATTCCATCTGTAAATGATTTAATGGCAAATGACTGGCAAGTATTACTTTGCTAAGAGTTTTAATTGGTTAGATGGTTTGTTTTGGATTTTCACAGTCATCGATCTAGGTGCTCTATATTTTTAGTGTTATCAAATAGTCAAAAGGAGATTGCTTTGACAACGTTCTTGGTGGTTGAGAGAGCTCGTGCGGATTATAGTAAGTATAAGGACTTGATTTTACTTAACTTCTCTACCTGGAATGATTACTCTTTCCGGACTTTATTTGATGTTACATATATTGGAAAGGACGGCGCAGCAAGTAGTATTGGTCAAATAAAAATAGGTTTTGTAGGACAGGATGAAAGCATTACCACATTATCTAGAATGGATGAATTTTTCCGGCAAATAGGTGATGATTTTTTTAGCATTGCTTCTAGTCCTGATTTTTACCAAAACCTGTACGCTTTTGGTCGGGATTTTGGTGACAACGTTTTGAAGAGCTTAAACTGTGTGCTTATTGAAGAAAGCGCCTTAACTAAAGCACGGCCAGAAATCGTGTTTACAAAGTCTCTTCTTAGGAACGTCCACTTAAAAACCTTGAAAGACCAGTTGAATCGTATTAGGCAGGGCTACAGCCCTTTAACAAATTTTTATTTCGCTTTCAAAAGAAACGCCGAAAAGCATGCTAAGTTAAGTTTGGAATTTGCTGTTGAAGCTGAATCACTCCCGCCCACTAATATACATGCTTTAATTGGTAGGAATGGTCTAGGGAAAACTACCATTTTGAATGGAATGGTTGATTCGATAATGAAGGAGGCGGATCGTAGTTCCGGAGTATTTGTGGATACTTTCGGCAGGAGGCTTGGAGAAGGTTATTTTAGTTCTGTGGTTTCTATCGCCTTCAGTGCTTTCGATCCTTTCAAAAACACTTTGCAAAGCGATGGTAATGATAACGGATTCAGCTATCATTATATAGGCCTTAAAGGCAGCACAGAAAACAAAATATTTCAAAATGGTTATTTGGAAGAATTGTTCACAAAGTGCTCGGATTCAGTTTATGAATGTCTGTCAGATAATTTCAAGAAAAAACTGTGGTTAGAAGCAATGGACGAGATGGGGTCCGATGAAAACTTTAAAAATCTTGATGTTGTAAATTTAGCTAGAATTAAGCCTAATTTAGTTATTCATGAGTGCAAATGGATGCTAAGAAAAATGAGTTCGGGGCATGCAATTGCTTTTATAACACTCAGCATGCTTATAGATAAAATCCAAGAGAAATCACTGGTCTTGTTTGATGAGCCAGAAAGTCATTTGCACCCTCCCTTGCTTTCAACATTAATTAGAGTAATGAGTGACTTGTTATATAAACGCAATGGAGTGGCAATAATAGCAACCCACTCGCCTGTTGTTGTGCAGGAAGTTCCCAAAAGTTGCTGCTGGATTCTTGATCGGTATGTGGATTTTATAGATTCTTATAGACCATCACTCGAAACTTTTGCCGAAAATGTGGGTGTAATAACAAAGGAGGTTTTTAAACTTGAAATGGAAAAATCCGGATATCATAACTTGCTAAAAAAGCAGGTAAGTACAGGTCTTTCATATGAAATGATTTTAAACAAGTTTGACGGTCAGTTAGGGTTTGAGGGCAGGGCGGTGCTATTAAGCATGGTCTTGTTAAGAGATAAAAAGATTAAAGATTTATTATCTTAACAGGAGAGGAAAGATGATAGAGGTTGTTTTCCCTCCAGACATTAAAAGCTCTGAGTATTACTTGTTATGTGTGTCTGAGATAACTGAAACAGATTTGGAATTGCAGGGCCGCCTGAACGAAATATCTAATGATGTTGACGCAGCATGGAAGTTATTTGACCTGCGGGTGACACCAAAACAATTTCATATGTTTGAGGCCTTATTACCTCCAGTTCGTAAGCGTCGGCCTCGCAGGAAGAAAGTAGAAAATCCAGAGGGTGAACCAATGGTAGAGCCAGTGGTTGAGCCTGTTATCGTGGCGGGAGCGGCCTCTAAAGCCGACTTTGTTCGTTTATACGAAAGGTATATGCTTCTAGGGAATAAAGAGCCTAGGCTCGTTTATGATTTACTCAGAGCTGCATCGCATAACGTATGTGCGCTATGTGGCATTATTAAGGCAACATCATTGGATCATTACCTGCCAAAGGCTAGGTATCCAATCTTTTCAATAAACCCTAAGAATCTCGTTCCTGCATGTACTCCATGCAACACGATAAAAGGTGACCCGATATATCATAGTGAATCAGATCTTCATCTTTATCCTTATAATGATGATGCCAAGTTTTACAATACCGATTGGATTGATGCTTCAATCACAGTAGTAGACGATATGCTGAGTTTTGACTTTTTTCCCAACCCACCTGAGCACTGGTCAGAAATTGAAAAAGATAGGGTTAGAACTCACTTTAGGACTTTTGAATTGCACGATAAATACAAAAATAACTCAATGCAACTCATTACCAGTATAATGTTCAATATACGTAGGATATTAGTTGGGGGTGATTATTTAGAGGTTTCTGCTTACTTTTTAGATAATATGAAAGTTGTTCCTTGTAACTCTACATTCCGAATTATGTACAAGGCTGTAGCTAATGATATCGATATCTGTAGCGGTAATTTTTAGTTCCTATAAATCCCACCAGCATGCACTGGTGGGGCTTGGTGGGGCTTAAATCAATCGTTAGATGACGTCACATATTTTGCAAACGCCACCAGTTCTTCATGTGTCCAGCTGGCCGGGTCATCATTGTCCGGCGCAGACTCGTTCATCATGCTGCTGCCGTCATCATTCTCGCTGGCCGCCTTGTCCCGGCTTTTGGTAAATTCTGCGAGCATTTTATCCAACGTTCCACCATCCATCTTCAGCTGATCGCTGAACAGGTAACGCATAAACGTGTCGTTTTCGGCCAGCTTGTTGTTGGCTTGCAACGCGTCCATGACCTGCACCATCAGCGTGATAAAATTGGCGCGGGCGTCCAGTTCACGGCTTTCCTCTTCCTGAATGGCTGTGTTCATGGAGTTAAACTGGACCGTATACGGCCGGTCGTTGACCGGGTACACCTTGCCGTACTTGAATGCCAGGTGGATATCAATCAGGCGGTAAATCATTTCCTGCGCTGCCTGGCGCAACCACTGTGCCCGCAATGCCGCCTGAATTGCCGTCTGAATCCAGCCACCTTCCCCGAGTCCGCCCGCCATCTGGTCAGCCCATCCCAGCATTGTTGAGTCGATACCCAACGCGGCGCACAGCTGGCGCAGGTGAAACATCACGTCCTCAATTCCCGTAATGTCTGCCGGTATCGACTGCGTATCAATGGTAATGCCGTTTTTGCCTTCACCCATCACCGGAATCACATGGTTCATGACCGTGGGCATGGAGTTCCCGTTGACCGCTTTCTTCTGCAGCGCTTCGCCGTGGCGCTTGAGCGTCTGCGAGACCGCGCGCGTATAGTTGGCCCCCACGACCGGATCAAGCGAGTTGGTCGTGAGCGCGATCAGACGGTCGATTTTGGCGGCGTTATAGCGCGTGGCTTTCAGCGCATTCAGTGCACCAACCAGATTCAGGAACGGTTCATACGCGTGCGCCAGGAAGCTGGTGCCGTAGTTCTGTGTTTCTGCGACTTCCTTGTTTTCCTCCTCTGTCAGCAGCGAATAGCCGCGGATGCCCGCCGTCACCGGCTGCACGTTGCGCGTCGGCGTCCAGTACGGGTTTTTCATGGGTACCAGTGACCATGGGGAAGAGAGCGTGCGCGTATGCGTGTCCGGAGACAGCACATAATCCCCGCCAAAGCCCACCAGCTGATCGCCTTTGTAAAACTCCTGGATGAAGTAGGGCAGCGAGTAATACGAGTTTTCCAGGCTGGTTATCCCTTTGCCTGACCGGGCGTATGGCCGCACGTAGGAGACGCCGAAAATAGCCATGGTCATGGCAAGGGACGGCAGGTGTTTGTTGATCATGGCTCCCAAATCGTCCTGCAGTTCTTTCGCGCGTGCAGCGCCTTCTTTGTCGGACGGATCAACCGCTTTGATGCAGAAAGCCAGCCCGGTTTTTTTGTCCGGCGCGAGCGCGTGGCCAATGTGGATATTCAGCGCAGCGGAGCACGTCGGGCTGTTGGCCATTTCTTCCAGAATGGCGTAGCGCTGCAGCCGGTCCAGCGGGAGTTCCGCGCCGAGATACAGGCTGTCGCCGGCGGTGGTTAGTTCACCCGGACTATCCGCGTTATAGGCCAGTGCGGCCGCCAGCCCGGAGCGGGAAACAACGACGTTTTGCCCATTGGACCACGCGAGATTATCAGGCACATCCGCGCCGGCGCCGCGAAACGCCTGCCTCAGCGCCCCGAGTACAGAAAAGGCCTTATTCATCTTTGCCAAAACATTAACCCTTAAAATTACAAATTATTTAGAATTGAGAGTTTATAGGCTTTGTGCAATCTGAAGATAAGGGTTATCGGTGGAAATATCGGCTAATAAGGCTGTACAGGAGGCGGGGTCGGTCGAGGATCTGATCCGGCTGGTCATGCGACTCCACAAACAGCGAACCGTCGTGGCGTTTGGCGTGACAAAACAGGAAGGCGTCAGCCTGCAGCGCGAGCGCCGCAATGCGAACGACGCCGCGGTAAAGCTGCTTAACTCGCTGCCGCAGGGCTTTGATGGCAACAAACTCACAGACGAACAACGCCGTATCCTCGCCGGCTACAGCGGTGAGGGTGGTCTGGAAGGGGGCGGTGGCAGCCAGTATGAGTACTACACGCCGCCGTTTATGGCGGAGGGCATTTGGGATCTGTTTTCCGATTACGGCATTACCGGCGGGCATATGCTGGAGCCGTCCGCGGGAACTGGCGTTTTCCAGGAAACCAAGCCCGCCGGCGCAATGATGACGTCGGCCGAAATCTCAGACACGTCCGGACGCATTAACCAGCTGCTGCACCCGGAAGATGACGTGCGCCTGGGCGCTTTTGAGAAGCTGGCCGCTTCGGTGCCGGATAACAGTTACGATCACGCTGTGGGCAACGTGCCGTTTGGCGATTCCCGCACCGGCTTTGCGGAGCTCGATCCGGCGTACCGGGATGAAACCAACGTCGGCCATTACTTTGTGATGCGCACCATCGATAAGGTGAAGTTTGGCGGGCTGGTGGTGCTGGTGGTGCCAAACGGCATGACCGACGGCGGCGGCAACAACAAAAAGCTGCGCGATCGCGTTTCCCGCGTGGCTGAGTTCCTGGGAGCGCACCGCATGCCGTCCGGCACCTTTGCCGAAAGCGGTACCGCCACTGTGGTAGACGTTTGGGTGCTGCGCAAGCACACCGAGGCGCTGACGCAGCTGGTGCATGACAGTGATGAACAGTCGCTTGAAGCTGCAAATGTGCTCTGGCCAACGTTCATCCGCGGTAAGTGGTTTGAAACGGAGGACCGCCGCTTTGTTCATGGCGAAACTGAGCGGTCAGACTTCAACAACATCCTGGTGGTGAAGAAAGATGGCCAGCTGACCAACGCAGCGATGAAGGCGGCACTGTCGCGCCGTTTTGACAGCCGTATCGACTGGGACCGGCTGGGCACGCCGGCTGCTGTCTGGCAGTCACCGGTTGAGGGCGATAAGCGCCTGATGGCGGGCGTCTGGCATACCTTCGACGGCACACGGTTCATCAAAGACGCGACCACGGCATCGAGCGGGATCGACGCAAGCCGGTTCGGCGTGGCGTCATTTGGCGACCTTCAGACGAAAACGCGCACAATCAACGGCATGCTTTCGCTGGACAGCCGCGCGCTGTATGAAGCCAGCGTTGAATATCCGCATCTGTTTGACGATCGCATTCACGCGGCAATCCGGTTTGCCATGCAGCAGAAGCCGGGGCACCGCTGGCGGGTAATGCGCGCCTCCATCATTGGCCTGCGAATTAACGACGCGCTGAACACGCAGATGCTGGGTGGCGACGCCAGCGGCATCATCGCGGATGCCGCGCGGCTGGTAAGCGAAGAGGTTGCACAGTACGGCACGCCGAAAGGCCTGAAGCTGGCCGGGCTGTCCGACGCCAGCGCCAAAGGCTGGCTGAGTTTTCAGGCCAACGTGTCCCGCGAAGGCGATTTATCGGCGCTGCTGACCGGCACCATAGACCGCTCTGAGGCCGTGGCGGTGTATTTCGCCAATCCTGAGCAGGTGGTAGCGCACCTCTTTAGCGATGTTGACCTTGTGCCGGTGGCGCTGGCTGCATTCCGCGAGGCCTTCACCGGGGAGCTGCCGGCAGACGATGACGCGCTGCTGGCCTATCTGGCCACGTTCCCGGAAATCGCGCTCGATGGAAACGGCAACGTCACGCCAATGGCGCGCGCCACGAGCGGCAACATCCGCGGTAAGATTTCCCGCCTGGCGGCGATGATCGACGCCGCGCAGGACGGCCCGCAGAAACAGAACTATGTTCGCCAGCTGGAGACCATCAACGCCAAGCGCAAGCACACGCCGATTGAGGACATTACGGTTAACCTCAACGCCCGCTGGCTGGACCGCCGCCTGATCAAAGAATTTCTGATTGAGCAGGGCTTTGATGACTTCAAATACACGCAGGATCTGGAAAACGAAAACGGCTACCTGACCGCTGAGGACAACTACGCGGGCAAAGACGGCGTTTTCTCTGGCTATCAGGTGCGATCTGTCACCAGCAAAGGCGGTGTAACCGAGTTTAAGCGCGCCAGCTACAAAGACGGTTTCTACAACCAGCTGGAGAACTACCTCAATGGCGTGAAGCCACGCGGTGTTAACGCGAACGTCTATCTGAAGCGCATCAGCGACCTGGAAGCCCATTTCAACGACTGGCTGCGCACGCATCCGGACGTGGGCAACGTCGTTGATGACTACAACGACGCGTTTAATGGCTATGTGCCGTTTGAACATTCGTCTGCATCGCTGGGCCTGCAGCAGATCAGCGGAAAGCGTATCCCGCTGAGCTACCAGAACGCCGAAGTACGCCGCCTTTCGGAAGATGGCCGCGGCATCATGGGGTTCGGTACCGGGCTGGGCAAAACGACAACGGCGCTGGCGCTGGAAGCCTACAACTACGAGGTGGGGCGCAGTAAGCGCACGGTTTACGTGGTACCAAAAGCGGTGCTGCAGAACTGGTACCACGAAGCGCAGGGCTTCTACAGCGCCGAGGCCTTCCAGAACATCCTCTTTGTGGGGCTGGATGAAGTCCGCGGCGAAGATGGCCAGATCATGCAGGCGCCGGAGCGCGACGAAAACAACGAGCAGAAGCTGGATAAAGACGGCAATCCGGTAATGCGCAACGTGGTGAAAGAGTCCGCTGCCGCGACCGTGCTGGAGCGCATGAACATGATCCCGGTCTCCAACTATCGTGCTGTGGTGATGACCAAAGAGCAGTTTGGTGATATCCCGCTGCGCCCGGAGACGATTGAGGAAAACTCCAGCCAGGCAGTCTTTAACCAGATCGAGAATGGCCGCACGGACCTGATGAAGTCCACGCACCGCGCCGCCACCTCGCGCAACAAACTCCGCGATAAAGCCGCTGACACCGGCACGAAGAAAAAGAGCCAGATCCCGTATTTTGAGGATATGCACTTTGACAGCGTGATCGCAGATGAAGGCCATAACTACCGCAACTCGCACAGCGCCGGGCGCGAGGCGGGCCAGCTGGCGTACCTGCCTAATCCGTCAGTGTCCAAAATCGCCCGCGATATGGCCGTCAAAAGCCAGTACATGATGAAGAAGTACAACGGGCGCGGCGTGGTTATGCTGACCGCAACTCCGCTGGTTAACTCCCCGATTGACGCCTTCAACATGCTGTCGCACGTCGTGTCGCTGGATGAATGGAAGGCAATGGGCATCCTGACGCCGGATGACTTTGTGCGCGTGTTTGGTGAAACCGAAACCGTGACGGTGCAGAAGATTTCCGGCGATTTGGAAGATAAGCAGGGGCTGGTGGGCTTTAAAAACCTGGATGGTCTGCGCGGCATCTTCCATCGATGGACCACGCTCAAATCTGCCGCTGATGTGAAAGACAGCGTGAAGATCCCGGGCCTGGATGAAAAGACCGTGGGTGTGCCGATGACGCGTGACCAGCAGGTGCTGTACGAAGAGCTGCGCCAGCGCGCCAGCCGCATCGGACAGAAAGAAAGCCTGCAGGACAATGGCGACGGCACGGTATCTATCGTCCAGAACGATGATGACTTTATTTTCTCCGTTATCCGCGACATGGATAAGGTCGTCATTGATCCGGACCTGTACCGCTCCGCCATGACGTTCCGCTTCCGTGAGGAGGACGTGGAACTGGCGAAGCAGGTGGCACGCGCTCTGCCGGGCGAGGCGGGCGGCGAACTGCTGGCCAGCGACGACGAAGAGACGGCAGAAGATGCTGAAACCGGCCTGACCGATACGCGCACCAGCAAAGTGGTGAAAACCACGCTGAAGAACCGCGGGGGCGTCGTGGAGCTGGTGGTTAGTGACACGCTGGAGCAGCAGGTATTGGATGCCATCGCTGCTGCCGGCATCGATATGCAAAACGTCTCTCACCCGGTACCGCCGAAGTACGCCGCACTGATTGAGAACCTGAAAACGGGCCTGCCGGACGGTAAGCAGATCATCTTCATGGATGAAAAGACACAGCACAACAAGCTGCGCCGCATTATCGCCAGTGCGCTGGGTCTGCAGGAGCAGCAGATCGGCATCATCAACGCGACAACGGTGGCCAAAGCCTCCGGCGTGAAAGTGAAGCCGGTTAAAAAGCCGGTGGAGCCGGTGGAAAAAGCGGACGGCAGCTTTAAGGATGGAGCCTGGGATAAATACTATCAGGAGCTGGCGCGCTATGAAGATTACCAGGCCGCGTTGAGCGATGCGTCACTTGCCGGGATGGAAGGTATCGCCGCCGATTACAACGAGGGCCGTACGCCGATAATCATCTGCAACAAAAAGGCTGAAGTCGGGATCAACCTGCACAAAGGCACCGCTGACACGCACCATCTGACGCTGCCGTGGACGCCGGCGAGTATCGATCAGCGAAACGGGCGCGGCGCCCGCGTGGGGTCCGAGCGCGACAGCATGCGCGTGCACTACTACTGCGGCAAAGGCTCATTTGACGAGTTCCGCCTGGAAACACTGCAGCGTAAGAAGAACTGGATCAACGACGTGATGAAATCCAGCGTCTCCAGTATCAAAAACGGTGATGTGGAGTCGAAGGAAGAGCAAAGCCTGCTGCTGGCCGCTAACCCTGAAGAGCGCCGCGCGCGCGTGGATGCACAGCTTAAAGCGAAACGTGAAGCCGAGCGCCAGCAGGCCGAACGTGAAGCCACTGCGGCGCTGGATATCTATCTGAAGGCAAGCGTAGCAGCCGCAACGCCGGTTGAGACTCTGGAAGCGAGCATTTCCGAATTATCAGACGCTTTTGACGCCATAAACGGGCAGATCGACGAGCTGCGACAGGCAGTGTCAGACGCTGAGGCGGCCTATAACCGCGAAGTGGAGCTGTACGGTAAGCGGTCGGCTGATAACTGGCGCGGACAGGATCGCCGCACAGCGCGCGCCAGCCTGCGCTCTGGCCTGGAGAAGCAGAAGAAGCTGGAGCAGGAGCTCAATGCCGCGCGTAAGGCGCTGACGCGCTCTAAAAGCGCCGCCAGCACCATCAAACGCTCACGCGGGGAAGTAGAGCGCGCCATTAAAGCGGGCGCGCTGGAAGTCGATTCTGACGTGCTGCGCGCACCTGAGCAGTACATGAGGCTGACCGGTGGCCAGCTGGTGCGCATCGGTGCGTGCTACGAAATCCTGCTGGACGACGATCTCAGCGATAAAGGCGTTTTCCTGATCCGTAAATTCTTCCCGGAGAAGGGTACCGTCGAGGTGGAGCTGATCCACAAGCCGCTGCGCTCTTACTGGGGGCCGGAGATTGGCACGTTTACCGAAATGCCAGCTGCGCACGTTGGCGATCGCGTGGATATCACTCTGGACCAGGCAAGAATGCTGCAGCTGGCCGCGAAAGGTATTGAGCCGGTGGCGCTGACAGACAAGCTGAGCCGCGCTGACTTTTACGCCGCTATTCGCGCCGGCGTAATGAACGTGAAGGCCGATGCCTGGCTGTACCGCGACGACGCCGGCGCATTGCAGCTGACCTATCTCAGTAAGGGGATCGCCGCAACCGACACCATCAAAGCTGAGGCCTGGATTTACCCTGACCACGACGACGAGCAGCTGAAGCGCGAGCTGTACCAATACAGCGTCCTGAAGGGCACCTATTCCGCGCAGGGCGTCTTTAAAGCGGCGTTTGGCGGGCAGTACGATCTGGCCATGCAAAGTTATGGCGCGCAGGCGGGCATGGATGATGCCGTGAAGGCCTTTAACAAGCTGGTGGCTGATTTTGAGGCGGCCGATTCAGAAGGGCGCACCGTTGCCGGCGCAACCGATAAAGAGGCGCGCGCTTACTACTTGGGCATTCAGGATGTGCGCCAGTATTGGCGCTCTGTTATCGGCCTGCGCGCATTCCGCGATGCCATGAAAGGCTTCTCCAATGCCCGCGAGTATGAGGCCATGTACGACCAGCTGCGCACCGCGCTGGCTGACGGCAAGCTGCTGGCCATCAAATCGCTGGCAGAGCACTATGCGGCTGCCGCGCTGAGCCAGTTCACCGCTCAGACGCCGGAAAGCGTTCAGGCAGCCATCGCCACGCTGCTGGACCAGTCAAAATGGAGTGTTTTCTCCGATCTCGATAACGCGGCAACCGTGGCGGATTCCTCTGCTGCGCTCTACATGCGCGCCGGCGTCACGCTGGGGGCGTTGGCTGAGTCTGAAATCAACGCGGCAACCTTCACTTCCTCCACCCTCGTTAAAGGGCACATTGCGAGTATCTACGCACACCTTGAGCGCATGGAGAAAGGGGAATACAGCCAGCTGGCACCTACCTGGCAGGACTACAAAGCCCTGATGACCGGCAAACTTTCACCTGCAGACCTGGCGGCGCGACGGGAGGCGGCAGCGGTCCAGGCCGCCAGCGCGGCCGCCGTGGTGCGCACAACCGAAACGCAGAAGCAGGCGGCGGGCTTCCAGGTACTGAAAAACGAGCTGGAGCTGGTGGCCTCGCGCAAATGGCGAAACCGCACTTTCAAGATCGACTTCCCCGCGGGCGGCGCCTATGTGCTGACAGACACCAGCGATAAGCCGGTACTGAAGCGCAAAGAGGTGCGCGACCTGATGAAAGAGAAGTACGGCGCGAAATTCTGGAACTTTGAAGAAGATCCGGTTGCCGGCAATGAATTTACGCAGCCCGCGTGGCTTATCCCGTCCTCACACGATCTCGACGCGCTGCGCGCCGATATTGAAAACGCCTGACGCCAACTGAATAAGGAGCGGCCCGAAAGGGCCGTCTGACATGACGACATTGATCGACACCATTAAACCGACTGAATCCTACATCGAAAGCCTGCTGCCGCTTGCCCTGGACGGCCGCACGGAGGAAGCCTACGTTACGAATTATCTGGAAAACCTGGTCAAGCGTGCAGGCAGTAACCGGTTTGCTTATCGGGCGTTCGGGCCATGGTGGCCCGCAGTTAAAACTCTCCTTCTGGAACATGCTATTACTAAATTTGGGCAGGTAGTCGAAAGCGATGTAGCCGAAATATACTCACTGTCCCGGCCAGCCCTGACGGTCATAGCAGCGCACCTGTATGCCGACGATCGTACGGAAAACGATGCAGTGTACAGTGCGGCCCACCTGCTGCCCGTTATGCAATCAGCGGACGATACGGAGCCGTATTTATACGTCAGTTATGACGAATCCATTGAGAAGCGCAGACTTTAGGAGTTTCCGTGCCACGAATTAATAAGCACATCAAGCAAGAGGAAATTGAGCACTATGTCAGTGCAGCGGGCGCACTGCTGCAGTTTAACCGGACCCTGGGCGTATTTTACGTGTACGCCGCTGAGGACAAAGATACGTGGGCATGGGTGATTAATCCCTACACAAAGGAGCGCGTCAGGCGGCTACGGGAGCTAGATAAAATGAGCTGGTATGTGGCTCTGGACGAAGCCATTACGCGCCTGAAAAACGGCGCTTAAGCCGCGCCACGCACGAAAAATGACAAAAACTTTAGTAATAAGTTGACTGAAATAGTTAAACCATTTAGATTTCACAGCGCAGTTTAAGCAGCACAAATGAAAAAGCCCGACCATAAGGCCGGGCTTTCACAAATTACAGGGGCTCTGTTTGGCGACGTGCGCCCCTGTACACAACAGAGAAAATATAACATGAAAAGTTTTGCGCAGCGCGATTTTGTTAATTCCAGCGTTACTCAGTCTGCTGGTGAAGAAAACGGCTCTATATCTAATACTTTGGGCAAATTTGTGACACTTTGCCTCAGCACAATCGGCGTAATTTTTAGCCTTTACTTCGTATATCTCGCGCACCGCTAATCCGATAAAAGCCTGTATTTACTATCTTTAGAAAGAAGTAAGTTACAGGCTTGTTTTTTGACGCCCGAGCGTTAAAAATACCCCCCAACAACAAACCTCTTTAGAATACATAATCATTGGTGATCAACTCAGGACATGCGTGTTAGTGAAGAGTGGTATCACTCCTACAGTCAAAAGAAAAAAACGCGCAGTCAGTCAGGGAAGCAGGTGGCTCCAGAAAAGCCCGGTCGTGCAGGAAAGGCACTTGACTGGTTAGCACCGGTTAAAGCGTTATCCGCCCACGCGATAGCACTTGCGGCCCTCGCAAAAAAACCTGAAAAGCGCAAAGGCAAGCAGGAACATTACGATCAGGTCCAGATATTCGACCATTTCCACCGTTCTGACAGCCACATCTACGAACACCTTTATGCCATACCAAACGGAGGATTCCGTTTAAAAGCGACAGCTGCCGCCATTGAGGCAGAAGGCGCTAAACGCGGATACCCGGATATGGGCCTGGAAATCCCCGCAGGCGTCTATCACGGGATGCGCATCGAGCAAAAGCACGGGAAGCGTATGCCTGCAGAGAAGCAGGTGGAATGGATGCGTCGCCTCGCCGCACAGGGCTTTTATGTTCTGCTGTCTTTTTCACCGGACGAAACGATCAGAGTAATTAAGCAGTATGTGGCGCTGAGACCTGGCGAAGGTATGCCAGCGCATGAGAATGACGAGTTCTGGAGTGAATAAGTGCTTTTTGATGCGAATTTTTTTACCGGGTGCCCTACGTTTCAGCACTATGCGCGTCGCTCCAAGACGCGCCAGAGCTTAGGCACGGGGCTATCGGTTTTTGCCGAAATGGCTTTGAGTACTGGCATGTTAAAAGTGCCGAAGGGGGACTTCATGACGCAGAGCGGCATGAGCGAGCGCACGCTGAATTATTACGGCGGCATGAAGGGCATTAGTTACATTTTACGAAAATCATTTATAGAGGGACGCGCAGGCATGACAACGGCACAGGTTGAAGGTTTAGGCAAAATTGGAATCGGTGCCATTGAGTGCGGCGTAAGGGCGGGGCAGTATTTTAGCTATAACGACGCCATGAACCGCCTGAACCAAAACCTGAATCTGGCCGTGCGGCGTGCCGGGTGGCCAGTGGGGCATTTTGTCATGGCTGAAGCAAAGGCTGACAGTAAGCGCGGTGATACGCTGCCCCTGAACCTCTTTCTGGCCAACGGCAGCACGCAGCCCTATGTGCCGGGCCTGCCGGATTTTGAGATCAACGACTGGGAAGAGGTCAGGTGATGGGTCAGCACAGCCGGCTGCACTATTACACGGTCTGTTTTGCCGGCGAGAACGGCAAAATGCGATCCGGCGTCATCAAGTTGCCCGTTCGCCAGGTCTCACGTCCGGCCCTGGAGCAGGTGCGCGAGGCGCTGGGCTTTGATGAAAACGCGGTACTGGTCTCACAGAGCCACCTGGGGCACATGACGCAGAAAGAGTACGAAACGGGCCAGGTCAGCCCTATGATCAAACTCATGCAAGCCTCGCTAATTTTCGTCACTTTCGCCGCACTGGCCGGCGTGTACTTGTTAATCCGCTAAATCTCCACTGGCGGGGGCATCAGCCTCTGCCAGCCCGCTGCACCCTTCCAAACAGAAACGATAATTCTAAACAAATAAATAGACAGTGGATAATTTCACGTTAGAATCTGCCGCAACTGTAATCCCGATTCTAAGGTAAATTATGTCCGCATCCCTTTCTCTGCAGCAGCCGTCAGAATGTCCTGTAAGCGATGAAGTCCTCCACGCCTCGTTCGTAAGCGCCTTTGGCCAGCTGGCCATGATTGACAAGCGTCTGAAACTGGACGATCTGGATCGACGCGTGCTGAATAACTGTATCTCCGCGCTGGAACAGCTGCAGATTGATTTTGGCGTGCGCCTGAATCATGAAGCCGATACCTACAATGCGCTGGTGGACATGCTGGAGAACGCGCAGCAGCAGCTGGCCAGTCACTCTGCGCTTCATGCAGAGATTGCGCACATCCGCCAGGAGGCGCAGAACGCCATTGAGGAAGCGGTGCAGGCCGCAAATTCCCGCGCAATGGAGGCGGAAAACCTCGCTATTAACGCCAACAACAAGCATGACCAGCTGCAGTCTGCGCTGACAACCTCACAGCTGGCGCTGACTACGCTGGATCTGGAGTTTGCCCGCTACAAGAGGCGCTACCCGGAGAAGATGGCGAAAGACATTCTGGACCGCGACAAGACCATTTCTCAGATGCGTGCGGACCGTAAAAAGGAGAGTGCCTTACGTCAGGAGCTGCAGGGCAAGCTGAACATCGCGGACAAAGAAGTGGGTAAAGAGCGCCGCCAGCGCGGTGAAATTACGCAGGATCTGATTAAGACCACAGCGCTTTATGACCACCTCAAAGAGCGCGTGGAGTTTCACGACGGCCGCGAGGATGTTGTTCAGTTCCTGCTGCAGCTGCCCGACGGCAGCGGCGACGTCGGGTGTTACATCTACAACTTCCATTTCGGCCTGAGTGTGTTTCACGGCATCAAGGATATCTCCATCGAGACCGCCAATTTCCACTTCCAGATCCGCACGGCCGTCATGCTGGCAATGGACGTGGTGCCGGGCATATGGGGCAATCCGGTATTCCGTGTGCTGCCGGAGCTGCAGGGCATGTGGGATACGGCCATTAACGACGAACTGCATGAGCGCATCATGAAGCGACTGGCGCTGGACTTCCCAATCCTGCATAAGCGCATCCTGGATGGCAAAGCCGCGCCGGCATCGGAGCTCGCTATACCGGCGCGCGCGCTCACCGCGCTGACCAAAGCCGGCTATGAAACCGTGGCGGACGTGGGCGGTGAGCTGCCGTGCGAGCTGGCGAAGGTGAAGGGGATTAGCGAGGCGACAGTAGCGGAGATCCGCGCGGCCGTTAACAGCTGGTGTATCGACTGGTCGAAGCGCAACGGCGACATTGAGAACATCAAAAACCAGACGGTAAAGCGCCGGTAATCTCCCTAACAAACCACACAGAAACAAAGATGGTAAATCTAAAATAAATTACCATTTTATTTTGATTGTTTTCGGGCGATTGTGTACATTTCTCCTCGTTCCAGAGGCGTGGTTACAATCCCTACTTCCATCCGGGCTAGACGATAAGTTTTTGTTTAGCCTGCTTTTTAGGAACGTCAGCTTTAAGCGTATTCCAGAGTGCGTTTAATGCTGAGTGGTAGATTTTTATGCCCGCTAGTCTGCGGGCTTTTTTTCAGGTTTAACCGTGAGCGCATTAAGGTGCTTTCACGGTTAGATCGGGAGAACTAACGGCGAGGCAAACGCACTGCAAGTCTGGCAGGTATTTTCCTACCTTTGTGATGCAAGCGGGCAGGTTGACCAGACGCTTAAATGCCCGCGCCGGATTATGCACCGGCACAAATTCAGCATGAGTAGCGAAGAGGCCGAGGGCAGAAGTTGTTAAATCCGCCGCCGGTACAAATTCAGCCCCATGCACCAGTTCGTAACGGGCCGCCCCCGGTTTTACCTTTTCCGGGTGTGTTATGAGAAGGGTGAACGGCATGTAGCCCCTCCTGTCACGGCAGTGAACGCGGTTTTGGACTACCCCGCGCATAGAACGCCCCGTGAGGCTTAAACATGTTCCCGCCTGATCCTCGTAAGGGATCTTCATTTGTGAGCGTGCTGGCCATCTTCCGTTTTCCTGGCGTTTGGCGGATTAACACAGCGTCCAGCGCGCTCACAAATGGGTATCTGGTGCGAAGCAGTGATATTCGCAACGGCAACGGCGCTCATTTTCCGGAGCTGTAGCACCAGTGCTCATTACCGACACGTCAACACCAGGCGTCGTCCTGTTTTCTGGCTAATTTGGCTGGTGGCAGGAGCCGAAACCGTAACCGGCCGTCTGCTTCACGTACGAAGCACACAACTGAAAGAGCGCTGGCATGCAAAACAATTTTCGCAGCCGTTGCAGTACCAAAAGCCAGGATGGGGCGGCAGAAACGCGGTAGTGCTCTTTTAGTTGTGGTGATCGCTTTAACACACCGTACGAGAAGTGGAGACGCAATCCACGGGCGAAAGCCTTGTCTGCGAACTGACGCAGGCGGCCAGCGATGGGCTGCGACGGCATGCGGGTTTAAATCCCGCCTCATTGAACAATCGCGCCAGCGGAAAACACGATCACAGCAACCGTTTTATGGTGGCGTAGCTCAGCGGAATGAGCGCCCGGCTTTGGCTCAGATGCACGGGAGGTCACTGGTTCAAATCCAGTCGCCACATCAAGATTGAAAAGGCCGGTATGTGCCATTGCCAGCGATCCCTGCTGGTGGCCGAAAGTGGGGCATGCGGGACATGTGGGTGCGGAGTCAGGGCGTTTAGTTACCTTTTCGTCTATTGGTTATCCGGTTAACACAGAATGTGCCAGCCAGCGGTTATGCAGCTATTGCAGGTTGAGCGCCTGGGCGATTAGTTCTGACAGCTGGAAGAGACAGCATTCCCCTAAGAAGGACGCATTATGTCGTTATCAGAGTTTGCTGCAGAGCACCCGCTTCTTACCGTGATATACGCGCTGGTGGCCATCTACGCTATCGAGACGTTTATCAAGGCATGGCGCAGTGGCTCTAAAAAGACACGCCGCAAGTAGCAACATAACAGGAGAAAGCATTGAGGCTGTGTCAGCAGCCATCCAGTGAGACCAAGTACATTTCCCTGGCATGGCAGTGCTTTCTTCGTTGTGGTGCATTCGCAGTGCTGCTGCGATCGCAAGACTGGCCCCCGCTTCATTCCGTCGCATACATGGGGTTCTGCCGCCAGTAACCAGGTTGACCAGTCGCTTGAGAGGTTACTTGCCGGGTATGGCACCGGCCGCCACCAACATCAACAGGGAACAGACATGAATACAGCACCTGAAAACGTAACCGGAAACAGACGCATGCATGCAGCTTTGCAGTTAAGCCTGCAGCTGTATCTGAACATGCCAGGCGCACAGATTGTTTTTATCACCGCTGAGAAGATTGCCGCGGCCAACCGAGCCATGAAACAGCTTTGGGCAGCCGCTGCCGCGAGAAACCCGCAGCTGTCTCATAAATTTTCGCACTGCAAACACGCAGGCCTGGTTGCCTGCAGCCGCTCTGCACACTGGAGCCTGTTTCTGTGCAATTACAGGGCTGGCAATGAGGCCGCGCTGGCCGGATTTTGCGGGGAAAAGCTGACGTTCGTGGTGCATGGATGGGAACAATTGTCGCTGGTGGCCAGAGAGATAATTCAGGCATCATTAACCGGACAAGACAGCCAACTGATCCGGATGTAATGACCATGAGTGCCAGTAAGCGAGACCCTTTTAAGACCGTCATGAAGATTATGGAATTTGCCACATTCCACCTGCTGCTGAATGCAGGGCTGTTTGCCGGTCATAAATGGCTGATAGCACACCTGGCCGCAGGCTGATACAGACCAACAGGTAAGAGCGCCGGTAGTCGCGCTTTTACCGTTGTGTTGTAGCTCAGAGGAAGCAGCACCCGCTCTATTTAATACCCCGCAGGGGCGTGATAGGGACAAGCGGGAGGTCGCCGGTTCAAATCCGGCCAGCACAGCACCCTCATAAACCGCCCGGCGTGCTGCCGGCGGCGGCCATAACCATCCAGTGCGCACCCCGCGCCGGAATTAATCAGGTGAACTTTGATCACCGGCAATCGCCGGGGATTCTGCACGCCTGCACGACAGAGAGAGAGCATGAAAAAGATCGCATTACTGAGCGCGCTGCTGGCCGGCGCCAGCTGGGGTGCCCGCCGGCAGCCAACCGTTCCGGTACCGCAGGTAAGAGCGCTGCAGCTGGGGGATCTGACTCTGCCCGTTGTGCAGGAACAGATTGAGCGCAATATCCGACATCTGGCCACCAGCCTTGAAGAGGCGCAGCAGCAGCGTCAGCTGGAACGACTCGCAGCGCAGCAGCGCAGAAGAAAGGCACAGCAGCGCATTAGAAAGAGGGGCTTTTAATTATGATGACCGCTCAGCGTCTTAACTTTGCTGTGAGCAGCCTTGCCGGCGCGAACGGTAACTTCGTGGGTGACTGGCTGCTGCTGTTAAACACCATCACGCGCCTCGGTTATGAAGTTGCCGAAACGTCAGAAACAAAGAAAGGCTGGTCAGCCACAATCAGCCGGGGTGGCCTGGCTTCAACGGGATATGGCGAGTCGCTTAACCATGCGGCGTGCATGGGGCTGCTGAAGTTGCACAGCATCGTCATGGACAATCAGGCCAGGATGGACCGTGGCGAGCTCCAGTTTCGGGAGAACAACGCGCCGCTTGCCGTCGCGCAGCTGTGGCTGTCCGAAGGGTGTAAGGTCTCGCGCGAAGCGTGGGGCGGCAACGTATTCCTGAGCCTAAACAGGGGATGCACGCGCGCTGAACTCAGCGGCCCGGATATGTACGGCGTGCCGGCGAAGTATTTTGACTGCGATCCAATGGCATCAGTAACGGTCATGCCGCGCTTCGTACTCACTGATATCGTGCACCTGACAACGGCTGACTGGACGCCTGCTGCAGCGGACCTTCTGGCGAGCGACTGGAGGCTGGTGTAATGGAGATACTGAAACTCAAAGGCCTAGAGCTGCTGGGCTGGCGCGCGGAACGCTGTCAGATCACGTCGGTAAAGTGCAGTCACGGCGCTGCGCTATCCGGCCACCAGCAGTCGGCTATGACCGTCACCGGCGTCATTACGCTGGAGCTCCGCAAAGACTGCAGGGTGTCTTTCAGCTGGAAAGCACAGCAGCTGGTGGAGCAGAACGGCGCAACCGGGAAATTTATCTACAGCGTGGATATGGGCGAAGGGGCAACTGCAGAAGGGCTGATTTTTGTGGATGAAGCCGGCGACCGCCTGCCTCTGTCTAATTATTGTCAGGTAATTCATCGCCTTGCGCGTTACAGCGTCACCAACTGGTCAAACACCGTCAGTCACTACCTGAAGAGCCTGTACTGATGCGTATATCAAAAGTATATCTCCAGTTTGACGAAGTGATATACTTTTGATATCTTAGCTGGAGTTATGAAGCACCGTTAAAACTGAAAAACTGAAAAACTGAAAAACTGAAAAACTGAAAAACTGAAAAACTGAAAAACTGAAAAACTGTAAAGCTGTAAAGCTGAAAATCGTAAAACTGAAACTTAATACTGAAACTTAATGTTGGAATTGTAAAAAGCGAGAAAATACATGAACTTAACCATAGGAAAAGTTGGATCAAAGCAGTCCACATGCGCTGCCAGCAGAGTAATGCAGGCATCCGCACACATTAGGTCCGTCGCCATAGATATAGAACCGACGGCACCTGCCAATAAGATATAAGTCTGGCGCAACGTCTGACTGTCTAAGCGTGATTCCGGCCTCGAAAGTGTTTTTATCTCTTTTCCCTTTTGAGCAAGCTGCCCGCTTAAAGCTACATAAAAGATATCGGAGTAACACAATGCAAAATTCTGCTGAAAAACAAGCACATAGCTTTTTATTCAGATTGAAACGTCAGGACTCACCCACAGGCATCAGTGAAGAGACAATGAATCTGCTGATGAATGGGCTGGGACTGAGCCAAACAGATGTTGCGCATCTCGCGCTGCGAACGCTGGCGGATAATTTTCTGCCGACCTATCAGCCCGACGATGAGCAGCTAACGCCAGCTCAAATCCAGATCATCCGCGAAGCAAGTAAAGCCAGCGAGATACCGGAGGAGAGTTTTATCAATAGACTGTTCTGATGGAGATAACATGACAGCTCAAAGTTCAAATAGCTCGACCTCAAACCCTTTTCACCCACTGGCCACGCCTGGTTCGATCGTGTGGTGTAAATTTCCAAACCATAATTTGCCAGGCGTTCCGGCCAAGTTACGACCTGCCTTAGTGCTGGCTAACGACCCTAAGAACCATGCTGTCATCGTTGCATATGGAACCTCCAACACAAAGAAGTGTTATACCGGAGAGTTCCGCATTCTAAAAACCGATCCTGACTTTGCTGTTACTGGACTTCAGCACGATACGAAGTTCGATATGGCACACACAGTACAATTATTCTACACAGATGAATGGTTTGCCCGCGCACCAGCGCACAGGACGACCATTCCACAACCTGTAAGCCCTGCGATGGGCACCCTGACGCCTACTGCAATGAAAGACGCTAAAAGCGCGCATTTAGCTCTACAGGCGAAGCACACCAAAACAGCCCCAAAGAAAAAATAGAGAGCAATGCCCCCTATGGGGGCGCTTTCTTCCAGCGACTCCGGTCCAGCACATACCCCGCCAGGAAGCATTCCAATCCGTTCTAACTCACTACAGCCAGAGCGTCAGTAGATCAAAAGCTGACGTCAGGCTTTTGCGCCTGCTGGTCAGGGCGGGAAAAACTCTGAAATCTAAAATGCCCGACTGGATTCCCCTGAGTTACAGCGCCCAAAACCTCTATTTTGAGTGGATCTGTTTACTGCCGTTATTTTCCTGTCAGCTGGTGGCCTGTATGCCCTGATAACCGGCGGATGCGGCCAAAAAGTCCTACAGATAAGCCCGGCGAATACGGCCGGCACATCTTGCCATGACTGGCACTTGCCACGCTCTGAATAAGAAAAGTCTAAAATGACGATTTTGTAATCCCTGCTAATTATGCAAACTTTAGAATTACGCGCATTGATATAACGCGGAGTCCTACATGCAGAAAAGAGTCAGCAGTGTAGAGGTGGCGGATCTGCTTATCAGGCAGCAGTCGTACATGACGGTTGCGCAGATCACCTGCCTCGTTCAGGAGGCCTATCCCGATATGCTGGTCAATACCGGCATTATCACCAACATCCTGCGCGTCTTTGTCCAGTCACCCTTTGCCCAGTGCAACGTTCACCCTGACGCGTATCCCCGGCAGTATCACCTCAAGGCTATGAACGGCTATATCTTCAAGGTTCGCGGCCGCAAAGAGGTCAGTTACGACGGCCTGCTGGTGGAAAGCGCCACCAAACAGGCGCGCTACGCCAAAGAGCAGGAGCAGCGCTCTTTATGCATGTTGGCCAGAGAATTGATGGACAGGTGTCAGCGGGTAAGAATGGAAAAAGCCCCGCTCAATTGAACGGGGCCGAGGCAGGTTTAGCTGGTCTTGTTCGGTCTGTGCCGCTGCAGCTTTGAGGCGCTGGCAGGGATAACAGCTCGTGGACCGTTCTCTACGCGTCGCGTCGAATTATCATCATCATTGTGTATAACCAATGGACGATCATCTTCGCTGGCCGGCTCTTTGACTGCTGGCGCCGGCTGAGGCTCTTCTGCAGCTGGTGGGCTTGCAGGCTGAGCGTCCGGTTGTGGGGCTGCCTCCTGCGCTGGTGGAGCCTGTACGGGCTGAACAGCTGGTGTCTGGACAGATTCACCCAGCACCGCGCTGATAAGCGTCAGCAGCCGCTGCAGACGCTCACGTTTGGTCATGGCCAGAAACTTCTCGCCGTCGTTCTCTTCCAGCAGCGCGACAATAGGGCCGAGGCCCATTTGATCTACTGAATAGCCCGCACGAATGACGTTCAGCACGTAAGCGCGCTTTGAGGCGTTCGTTTTAAGGGAGTTGTATTCTTCCAGCATGGAACTGGTGAACAGGCCACCATCTTCCAGACCGTTGAGTTTTAAAATCTGACCCATGTTTAAGCCTTATCGTTGGTCCGGCTACGAATGTCGCTTACTGATGCAATTTCGTTAAGCTCTGCGCGGATATCCGCCTCAGATGCAGTCAGCGCCATGTATACGCCGCGCGCGATAGCCATTTCAGGGTTTTCAGGAACCACTACAACGTCGTGCCAGTCAGCAGTGTGATCGGTCAGACCCGGCATCTTGCCTGCGATGTAGTTAGCACCGCCGCCAACAACCAGCACAGCGTCAATATCACGGGTGTTACGGTGCAGCGCCCGGACGTCCTGCCAGATTTTGTCTGCCAGTTCCTGCGCCGCCTGGTTAACCACGCCAGTGATATCGATACGCTTGTCTTTGGCGCTTTCCAGACGTGAACCGATGTAGCCCTGACGGATAATCGCATCAATGCTG
This sequence comes from Enterobacter sp. BRE11, assembly GCF_031844285.1. Classification (NCBI taxonomy): domain Bacteria; kingdom Pseudomonadati; phylum Pseudomonadota; class Gammaproteobacteria; order Enterobacterales; family Enterobacteriaceae; genus Enterobacter; species Enterobacter sp. BRE11. The sequence continues at coordinate 31,506 of NZ_JAUZUX010000021.1, read as the reverse complement.
TCAACGCTCAGATCGGATGCACCGAAGGATTTGCCCAGTTTGGTTTCCAGCTCCGGCAGCAGAGCGTGAACACGTTCAATCATCTTCTGGACGCCGTGCTCATAGCTCGCTTTGCGGACCGGCATCAGCTCTGAATCGACCACCGCGATATCACAGGTGAAGCGACCTAAGTCGATAACCAGCGTTGACTCAGCGTTAACCAGTTCAGGGAAATCAGCCTGTGCAGAAACCACGGCAGGCACGGCTTCAGGGAACACTTCAACGTGGACGATGCGCGCAGGTTCGCTACCGTCGCGGAAGTTGGTCACAGGCGTTTTAAGGCTATCCACTTTCTCTTTAATGCGCGCTTCGTTGATGACGCCAACAGCGCTGTAGAACTGATTCACCGGCAGCGTTTCACCGATAATCACGTCACGGCCGCCGAGGCCCGCGCGGAACAGCGCATCAGTAATCAGCACGCGGTGCGCAGGCGATACCTGATAGTCAGGATCACAGGTGTCATACAGGTCGTAACCTTTCTTCATGACGGTGTAAGCGCGCTCTTTGCCGGAGGTGTCGGTAGTGAGCCAGGTAGACAGAGACTCGCCAGCAAACGTCTGCTGGTGGCCCTCATGAATCAGAGAAGGCGTTACTGAGGTAATCCATTTGCCGGTAGCTTCATCAACATAGGTCAGCGCAACGTTACCAGACCCTGCATCAACTGCTACTAAAACTGCTTCATTCTTAGCCATTTATATTTATCCAGTGGTTTATTTCAAGTACAAGTCGAACCTGAAATTTACCATACAGTCCTTTTTTGTCCATATAAAAAGACCTAAATCAGCCCCGTATGCTGTCATAGTGATCATTAATGTGATCATCGAAAATTACAGACTCCTTACCATCCCGGTTTATTGGCCTCATTTGAACGATAAACCATGTCCAAAGTTAACTGGGATGAACACCGCAGGGCTTTCGTGCTGCAGAAGGCGGAAAGCGGCATAACCGTTAAGGAGTACTGCGAGTACTACGGCCTGCCGTTTAACACCGCCCGGCGTGAACTCAATGGTAAAGCGCTGGCCGCCATGCGTGATCAGGCTGGTGATCACAATCATGATCATTCGGGTGATCACGCTTCTGATCATCAAAATGATCATGGTCCGCACGGCGACCTGATCATCAGGCGAAACGGCCGCAAAACCAAGCACAGCGCGGCTTTGGAGGGTGTGCTTGAACCGCGTGATGACGCAGCAGCGCAGCCTGGCGCAGGCAAAAAGGCCAATGCTGCACATGCCAAAAAGATCAGAAATGCCGGTGAGCAGGAAGCCGGGCGCCCGCAGCACACCCCGAAGCCCCGCGGCGAGGGCAAACCTTTTGAAGAGGCCCACGAAACCAAGCTGGTGGCCAACCGGCGCGGCTATCCACGGCCGCAGGATTATGAAGCAGCGCTGGAGGTGCTGGGGGAAGGCGTAGAGGCCAGCGCGGCGACGGCACTTTATGACTCACTGGCGCATATGCAGTTGCTGAAGCGCACTACGGAGCGAGCGGTGGCGCTGTTTGAGCAGGAAGCGCTGAACATGGCCAACGGCAAAAAGAAGGATGACGACGACGGCGGCGGTGGCGGGCCGCACCCCATCCTGAAAATGACCAAGCTGATGATAGAAGTCGGCTATCTGGTCAATGACCATGCTACCCGCGTGGCGTCGATCGCCTCCGGTACCGATAAGAACCGGCGCGAGAACGAGAAGCACGCGCTGACCCATAACGCTGCAGACGTTATCAGCCAGGCGTACGCGCTGCGCGACGAACACGACTGGGATCTGCTGCAGACGGCGGAGTACATCGAGCAGCGCGGCATCAAGCTGCCTGAATCGCTGGCCAAGCGTCTCGATAACGAGCTGAAGAATGCTGAGCCGTCAGTAGATGACAGCACGCAGATAAGCGAGGAGGAGCTGGACCGCGAGGCTCGCCAGTACCGAGAGAATAAGGCCGGGCAGGAGGCAGATGTTGCAGAGCGCCGGCGGGCCGTCGCGGAGCTGGTGGACAGCGGCAACTATGGCGACCATACCGTTACCGGCGAGCGCAGAGACGGCGAATCGGACGTTGATTACAGCAACGCGGATATCGACTTTTCCGCCACCAGCGATCTGTATGGCGAAGATTTGCCGGATGAAATCGCCGTCCTTCCCGGAGACGATGACTGATGGCCGGGAAGAAGCGCATCAGGCGCGTTACCTCAGACCCGCGCTGGCGCGACATGGTGATCCGCTACCGCTATAACTGGGCGCTGGCCGTCGTGGAGCTGTTTGGCATGCAGCCCACCTGGCAGCAGGATCTGATACTGGATTCAGTGCAGGAGATAGGGAGCCAGACCACCGTTACGTCCGGGCACGGTACCGGTAAATCATCCCTTACGGCCATGATGCTGCTGGTGTACATGATCATGTTCCCGGACGCGCGCGTAATCATCGTGGCCAACAAAATCGCGCAGGTTAAAACGGGCGTATTCAAGTACGTTAAAGAGTACTGGGCAAACGCCACCAGGCGCCATCCGTGGCTCCAGAACCATTTCACGCTGACGGACACCATGTTTTATGAGAAGTCGCGTAAGGGCATATGGGAGGTGCTGTGTAAGGGCTACCGCCTGGGCAATGAGGAAGCGCTCGCCGGCGAGCACGCGGCTCACATCCTGCTGATTCTCGATGAAGCGTCCGGCATCAGTGATAAAGCGATCGCTATCATGCGTGGTGCGCTGACAGAGACCGATAACCGGATGCTGATGCTGTCGCAGCCCACGCGGCCAAGCGGGTACTTTTACGACTCGCATCATACGCTGGCCAAAAACCCGGATAACCCGGACGGCTTCTGGAATGCCATTGTGCTCAACTCAGAAGAAGCGCCACACGTCACCCTGAAATTCATCAAAGAAAAGCTGGTGGAGTACGGCGGGCGCGACTCGCTGGAATACATGGTGAAGGTGCTGGGGCGCTTCCCGCGCAACGTCAGCGGCTATCTGCTGGGGCGCGACGAATGTGACCGCGCAGCACGCCGCAAAGTATACTTGGAGAAGGGCTGGGGCTGGGTGGCCACCGTCGACGTCGGTAACGGCCGCGATAAATCCATTCTCAACATCTGTAAGGTGTCCGGGCAAGGCGATAGCCGGCGCGTGGTGCCATTTAAGATGCTGGAAATGCCTGGCACGATGGACCCGATAGCCTTCGGTGACTTCATTGCCAACGAGTGCACCAATGGCCGCTATCCGGGCATTACGATCGCAGTGGACAGTGACGGCGTTGGATCGGACACCGCGACGCAGCTGGAGCGCCGCGGGCGCAACGTGACGCGCATCCGCTGGGGTCAGCCGGTGTTTTCCCGCAAACTCAAAGAGCGATTCATCAACCAGCGCGCGTGGGCCAATATCATGGCCGCTGATGCGATCCGCTCCGGGCGCATGCGTCTGGACAGTTCACCGCGCACCGCAGAACAGGCGTCCAAGATACCGTATGGCATGAACGAAGAAGGGCGCATGTACATGTTCAGGAAAGACGTGATGCGCCAGAAACTCAACATCAAGTCGCCAGACCGCTGGGATACCTACTGCTTTATGTTCCTGGCCAGCTATCGCCCTGCAGACGAGGATATTGGCAGCGACATGGAAGAGTTCCGCGACAGCAAGCTGAAGGAGCTGGAGGACGTAGACGCGCTGCTGGCGTGACCACCAGCAAAAGAAAAGGGCGCTTGCGCGCCCTTCTGTCAGATTTCTTTATTCAGGTCTTTGGTGCGGTTCACCACCTGCTTCATCGTCTTGCCGATGCGGTGCTCAACGTCGTTGCCGTAGCGCTCGCGCAGCTGTGGCATGGTCAGAAACTCCGCGTCGTCAGCCGCCAGCTTGAGCTTCAGCAGTTCACGATCCATTTCGTTGAGCTCTTCCATCGCCGCGCGCCCTTCTTCTATCTTCTTCACGGCCGCTGCTGCCTGCTCCTGGGTGCGTGCGCGCTCCATACGGGCGGTGCAGCGCTTGTTGAAGAGGCGTTTGCGCTGGGAAATGGCGTTCTCAATAAACGACCCCTGTTTGATGTGGGCCTTCGCGCGATCCACATCCTCCAGCAGATAGATGTTGGCCGATGGCAGAACGGCGCACGGGATAGGCTTAATCAGATCAAACGGCGAGTTGTAGGATTGCGTCATGTTCGTGTTCGCCACGATATCCCGGTTGCGGTCCATGCGCTCGCTGTAGATGAAGAGGCCGTGTGAGCCATAGCGGAAGTTTTCAAGGTTCCGTTCATCGTCTGCACTGTCAAAGCGTGCCGTCACCTGCGTATCGAAGTAGTTGCTGATGCGCGAACGGTACAGCGTGCCTTCCGGCTGCTGCTCAAAGGCTTTCATTTCCTCTTTCAGCGACAGGATAGCGCCGGCAGCGAACGGCAGCTTTTCCAGCTTCTTCAGCTGCTGCGTGTAGCGCTTGAGGATGTTTTCACGAGTAAGTTTGCCTGATGACGTGCACGGAAAGCGGCTGATGGTGACTTTGCTCGGTCCCGCGATGATGGACGGTACCGGCGAGTAAACATAGGTGCTGATCGCCAGTGCGCTTTCAGCGCGCTTCTCTTCGGCCAGATCGGCGAAGCGCTGCCATTCTTTTACCAAGTGCTCAGCACGGACAAAGGTCTTTTTATCGTTAGTAAAAGCCACCGGGCGGCTCGGATCGCCGTTAGCATTCAGTTCAGAGTAAACCTGATTGGCCGTTACCAGTTCCAGCCACTCGCGCTGTACCTGCAGAAAATCTTTGTAGCGCTTCTCAAATTCAAGGTCGCTGAAGTTAGGCATAATTGTTATTCCAAAAAATATTTATGAGCTGTGCAGTCTCTCTGGACTTAATGAGCGCGAATATAGACATAAAAAGTAACCGTGTAAAACGGGAACTCCTTAGAATGTGCCATATTAAGAATAGTCCGTATTCAAGCCCTGTATATATATTCAATTTCCCGGCGGTATATTCAAACGGCTGCTAAACAGCGAATCCGGCATCAGGTGCCCTTAAAAGTTACATTGCTAACAGTAAACCATAGCAACTAATGTGACTGCCAAATGATCATATATTAAGGGGTGCAAACGATCACCATGAAAAAAGCCCCGGAATCTAAAATTTTCATGTTTTTTACGCTCAGCATTCAGGCCTGGCTGTTTTTTTGCCAAAAAAACCAAACTTTAAATAATAAGCCTTATATAAAGTTTCCTCATACTCATGTATGCTTGATCAGTAGTTGGGTGATCAAATGATCAGATGGTGCCGGCCGCGCCAAATCGTTTAGTTTTTGATCGAGTTTGCGACAGGCGTCGCTACGCAAAATCTGACGTATCACACCCCTGCTTTTTCTCTAACTTTCGCGTAGCGTCGCCTCGCTATTTTTGAAGGAATATATGTATGAACCACGTTGCGGAAATAAAACTCAATGACCTGCCTGGCGAATTAAATGAATTAACTGCCGAGGACGTTGCGAATAATCTTAGAAAATTTATCGCGGATAAGGCCGCTTATTCCGAGAACACTTTCCGCGATCTGCTGGCCGTCATCCGCCGCTGGGCATTCTGGTGTAATGACCGCGGCGTGGCGTATCTGCCCATCGATCCGGAGCTGGCGCGCGAATACTTCCTTGAAATGGCGGAGAGCGGCCTGGCGTCCAGCACCATCGACAAACACTACGCCATGATGAACATGCTGTGCCGGGAAAGCGGCCTGCCGGAGCTCAGGGGAAGCGTGGACCTGAAACGCGCGCTGAAGCGCATCCGCCGTGAGGCCGTTATGCAGGGCGAGCGCACCGGCCAGGCTGTGCCGTTCCGGCTGCAGGATCTGCAGCTGCTGAGCCATGTGCTCGGACGCTCCGATAAGCTGGCCGATCAGCGCAATTTGGCGTTCCTCTATGTGGCCTACAACACCCTGTGCCGGCTGGCGGAAATCAGCCGCATCCGGGTGTGCGATCTGGAAATCAGCGAAAACGGGCACGTCATCATTAACCTGTCTCACACAAAGACCATGGTCACAGCTGCCGGCGTCGTCAAGCACCTGAGCCGCGCCGCTGCGGGCCAGCTGCTGCACTGGCTGGCGATTTCCGGGCTGAGCGACCATCCGGAGGCCGTCGTTTTCGGCCCGGTGCGCCACAACAACACCGCCGGCGTGTCTGAAAAGCCCATGTCAGCACCGGCGACCGAGAAGATTTTCAAGGATGCATGGGATCTGCTGGGCAAAGACCCGGTACCGGATAACAAAGGCCGCTATACCAAATGGTCCGGGCACAGCGCGCGCGTGGGCGCGGCGATGGATATGGCGGAGCGTGACGCGACCATGACGCAAATCATGCAGGAAGGCACCTGGCGCGACCCGAAAACCGTAATGCGTTACCTGCGCCGCTCGGAAAGCCAGAAAGGCCGCATGTCGGGCATACTGGACGGAGAGTGAGTTAAAAACAGAATTGGTAATTCTAAACAATTAACCGTTGTAAGCACGTACATTTTACCCCACAATTCAGGCCGTCCCGCTACCGCGATTACCGATGGCCAGAAAACAGATCCTGCTGCACCGAACGTTCCAGATTGACGCCCACCAGCTGAGCTTCACCGCCATTGAGCGCGGCGGAGCTGTGCTGGTGGAATTTGGTGTAAGCACCCTGTCTGAAGCAGCCCCGCTGCTCACCCTCGATAAGACCTACCGCGACCGACACAGCGCCTGCTACTACGTGGAAAACATCACTGACAGAGCTGCAAATAAACTACTGGAGTATTACAGAAAGGAATTTGCCGCTTTCGTCGGGCTGGTGGACGACGCATTCAGTCAGCAGGAGAAACCTACCTTCAGCAGCCGCCAGCGGCTATTTGCGGGGCACTGATGGCCGTTACCGGCAACCTTGTAAACTTCTTCGTCGCGGTGGCTATGGCCCACGACGTCACAAACCCTATCGGCACCTACTCCAATGGCTCCTACGTGGACTCCTGCACCGGCATGTACTGGGGCGAGGAGATTTTCCGGCATCCCAAAACCCTCGTGACGCTTTCCCGTTACGGCGTGATTGAGTGCCTGAACGACCCGGACCGCGGCGAGGTGATCTGTTTTGAGGATCGCCATGAAGTGCTGAGCGAGTTTGCGCGCGGCTACCACGACGCGGAGAACGGCGTTTGCACGGAAGAAGGTGCCATTGATACCGGCGTGCCGCATGCCTATCTGTCCGGGGCGCAGTTTTGCCGCCGGCGCAGCAAGCTGGGCGGTATGGCGTTCCGTCTGGATCAGGGGCGCGTGTGTCACGGCGTGGCGTGTGAGGATACGGGCGAGAAATGGGCACAGGACTAAAGAAAAAGGGAGCCATTGCTGGCTCCCTCATTCAGTTCGACTTGGCTTATGAAATAAACCACTGGCGAGGATAACAGAACTTTGAGCTGGCTTTTACCAAAATTACGCATTTTTCGTGCGAAGCATCCGGAGACCGCCTCCGCAATCTTGCATGTACTGGCTGAAAAGCCTGGGCTGCTGCGCCGGGGCATTACCGCCGCATTACCGGCAGAAACCACCTGTTACGCCATCCGCGAGTCGCTGGCAGACCTGATGCGTATCGATCTGGTCAGCCTGTCACCGCGCGGCGAGTACAGCCTGGCGAAGTCTGCTAAAGCCGTGGCAGACCTGGTGCCGGTCAGAATGTCGAAGGTGGAGCACTACATCCTCACCCTGATCGACAAAAAGGCCATCATCAGCGCCTCTGACGTGTTCAACGAGTATGGCGTTATCCGGGCGCAGTTCCTGAAGCCGGTGCGCCGCCTCATTCAGCGCGGGCTGGTGGAATCGTACGACGTTCCCCTTGCCCCGAACTCCACCAGTTACCGTCGTCACTACACCTTTAAAAAGCCGGAGTAAGCTATGCCAGAAGTAAAGATTAAGCGCCTGACCCCTGACGCTGTAATGCCGTTCCGGGGATCGGATGGCGCGGCCGCGTGGGATATCACCGCGCTGGACGTGAAACTGAGCGTTGTGCAGACGCAGGGCGGCATCCGCCAGCCGCGCGCCTGGTGGGTAACTACCGGGCTGGCTGTGGAGATCCCCACCGGTTACTGCATGAAGATTTACGCGCGTTCCGGACTGGGTACGGCTAACTTCTTTCGCCCGTCCAACTGTGTGGCCATCATCGACAGCGACTACCGCGGCGAGATCAAACTGCGCATGATTGCCGATGAAGGTGGCCAGTTCATTGAGCCAAAAGCCGGCATGGTCATTGCGCAGGCGATGATTGAGAAGGTAGAGACTGTCACCTGGACTGAAGTTGATGAATTGTCCGTGACTGATCGCGGCGATAACGGCTTTGGCTCCACCACCGCCACACAGAGCGATCCGACGCCAGATGCAGACCATACGGCCAGCACCGCTGTAGCAGCTGACACGGACGCCGCTGCGGCCGCCAGCAAGACTGCAGCAGCTGAGCCGGCAGAGGAAGCGCCAGCCACCACCACAAGCACCACCACTACCACCAGCAAGAAAACCACCAGCAAATAAGGCCGCTCCATGACCAAATATTTCATCACTCCCAAAACCAGCATTGAGCTGAGCGAGAAAAACGAAATCCAGCCGGGCGACATTGAGATCGCGCTGATGGCCATCCTGGGCTATGAGCCGTCAGAGGTTGAAGGCGTTACGGTGTGGGTGAGCGGCAATGAGCGTTATTGGCTTGTGCAGCAGCAACAGCTGCCAGCTGAGGAAGCGGCGCGCAACGAGGCGATCACGGCTATCAACCAGAAAACCGGCGCCAGCCCCCTCGCCCCGACACTCGATCCTTCATTCGCACAGCTGCTGATGCGCCAGTTGCCAATGAACATCACCGGTGAGGCGTTTGTGGCAGGTTCCCTTGCGGGAATGTGGCGCGTGGAGCGTATTGGCCAGTATGCGCCGTATAACGTCCGGGTAAACGGCATCCTGGCCGGTAAAAACCAGCCCATGAGCTACACCAGCGCGTCTCTGCCGCTTTCCGTCGCCATGCTCTTCCTGCAGGCAATGGGTGTTGGCCAGCGTGCCTATGTCATTATCCCGGAAAGCCCGGACGCTGAGCCGCAGCTGGTCTACATGACGGCAGAAAACGAGGATGGCTTGCAGAAATTACTGCCTGCTGCTTCGCTGTACCGTATGGAAAGCCTGGATAAATACGCGGTGGTCGGGCTGGAAGCCGATATGGTTAAAGACGCTATCGAGAAGGCACAGCTGCTGCGCACCATTAAGCTTGCAGAGCTGGCCACCGCCCCACAGCCGGAGCCGGCGCTGGTGGCCGCAGCGTCAGAGGCTGAACCGGCAGCGGCGGAAGAAGCGGCGGTAAGCGCTGCTGAGCCAGTGGCGCAGGCGGCACCGGAGCACGCTTAAAAAAAAGATTGCGTAATTCTAAATAAAAATCCATTGTACGCGGCAGCATTCAACCCATGCTGATTCAGCCTCAAAGCCCCGTAAAGGGGCTTTTTTATTGCCGATACCGCACTTTCTAAACGATTCATCGTTGCACTTCTGATTGCAGTGAATGCCCCTATGCTCCCCTCCACCAGCGGATATACCTTTGCTGGCGCGGCGGCAATGCATTCAGCCATCACCTACCCTACGTTCACTATAGTCAGTTAGCCGGAGGCCTTTGTGCTTGATTTTTAATGATATGGGGTTTGGTTGGTGCTGGCTCTTCTTGCTTCGGAGGGGATGAAATAACTGGAAAAACCAAGAGGAATAACTGAGCAAAATTACATCATTTCTGCCGCGTTTTTCAGTACCCAGATATTGCCATTTTCCTTGTGTTTAAAAGGAATTTGCCACTTTTTGACATTGCATAATACCGTTCTATTAAGTAGATTTAGTAGACAGTTGACGATGTCGTCAACCGACTTGAAAAGCTCGCCCATAAGTGAGCATTTGCCAGGTGACACACAGTGTCCGGGCTAAGGTGGGAAAATGTTACATAGCGAAGCCAAAACTAAGAGCGAACGTTCTATTCATTCGATTATGGATAATACCAGCGTAATCGATACGATTGAGCCACGCTCACTGTTTCCTGAAGCCGTAGAAGTGCGCAGGATGCTTAGCCGTACCCACAAAGAATCGCAGCACTTCATCGTAACGCTGATTAGCGATGTTCAGCGCGCGCTGGACACCCAGGTAGTTAAGCCGCTCGCCGAACTGGCGATTCGCGGTGACAAACTGCGCTTTACGGTGAAGCCAACTAAGCAATATCCGAACCTGTGCGTGACGGAAGAAATCATTCATCAAATCGAGAAGTCTGTCGCTTCTTTCATGAAGGACAAATTCTCTGCACAAATTCTCATTAGCGATTACAAGACACAGGGTAGCAGAAAGGAATGGCACCAACTGTAATCAGCGGAAGTTACGCTAAGGACTTATCGAAATCCCCGTCTCTTTCAGGCGGGTTTTTTCATTCTAGAACTCATGAGTTTATCGTCCCTGACGATACGATAATCTACCGCATCGTTGAAACCACGTATGACAAAGCAGATTATCATCATGTTGCAGAGGTCTATGAACTGGCCTTTCACTCTCCAGATTTCATAGAAGATCAGATTGATACGTTGCGCGATGATGGCGCAAGTGACGACGAAGTAGTCAAAGAAATTATGGCGCTTGGCATGGAGGATGATCAGAATTCCGTCATAGTCGCCCGGTTTGCTTATGACAACTTTGATTTTCTGGACCAAAACCAACGACCAGCTTCCGGCAAACAGATCCGCGGTGCTTTCGTGGACCCTCAAAAAGCAGGTGCTGGTTTAGCTGGGCAGATCTATCGCCAATTCGTTCTGATTTATGGGCATCTGGTCTGTGATAATACTCAAACCGAGTATGGCGCTGCTTTGTGGGCTGGCACAATACGGGATGTGGTGGGCAGAGTAGACATTTATGACACTGGTGCACAAAAGTATATTGAGGAACTGGACGACCTCGCTACTGGCGCAAAAGGCTTTATTCCGTGGGATCTCAGTACAGCGACATATCCACACGTCTTTCAGATGTCGCGATGGAAGAACTACCCTTTCCAGATTAAGAGTTGTCGGCACATAGTCCTGATTGTCTCACGTTAAAACCCGCTTCAGCGGGTTTTTGCTTTGGTGCAGGCTGGTGGCGGCTTATGCCGTATAGCTTCGCAGGTGGTGGATAATCAGCAGAGCGCGGACATACTGCTTATCCCATTCCAGATAATCGTCAACGGGAACAACTTCAGGCAGCGGGAAACGTTTACTTTTCCACTTCTGATTAAGGCTGACCACGTCTGCCAGTGATGGCGCTACGCCGCGAATCTCGTCTACTGCCTTTTTAGCCAGGTCCAGTGCGTCTTGACCTGCACTGCGTAGCGTCTCGTCTGGTATGGCGTTAACCAGCTCCTGCCAGCGCATCTTTTGCAGCGAGGCCTCTAATTCGTACCCTTCCCAGTTCCAGTAGTAGCCCTCCTGTACTGGACTGATATTGCTGTGCAGCAGCATGTAACGTTCCCATAGCTCAGGTGACACGGGCGATTCGGCATCAATGGCCATAAGCGGATCACGGGTGGGCGTAACAAACGTGTATGCCCGCCCTTTATCCAACAAACTTACCGTTACCTGGTGGGCAGAAATGACTGCAGTAGCGAAAATGGTTTCGGGCTCTTTATCGACAAATTCAAACTGGCGGATTTCAGGGTAATCACAAGCTTTGCGGGTTTCTGTATAGGTGTCCGTTAGTTCCGGCTTCAGTCTTTCTAAGAGGAGATCGAAGTGGCGGGAGCGGCGGTTTTTGTTGTCTTTCATGGTGATCAACATGGCTGGTGGATAATCCGGGCACTTTACCTGGCATGCGGCCGCAAATCTACAACTTTATGATTTTACTATGTTTTTGCAAAGCTAGCTTTGCAAAGGCTGATAAGTTAACTGTGCACGGCCAGCTCTCTACAGCTTATGCGGTGCTTACCCTCTACAGCTTATGCTGCCGCCGACCACCGTAAAAAACCCGCTGCGGGAGCGGGTTGAGTGTTAAAGCCTTACTGGTGGCCAACCGCGTATTTTGCACTGCAGCCGGTTGTACCTGCGTTTACCGAATGAAATTATCTCCGCATTTGCTGCAGTACCATTGACGATCGTAACTTTCCAACGCGCGCCGGCGGTTGTGCCGGTTAAGCCAGGCTGCCAGCCCGGCCGCAAGCGCCGCCAGTACCGCCCCGGCCACCAGCGACGACTGCAGCGTGGTTCCATCCAGGCAGAGTGCCAGCCAGGTGAACACGACAAACGCGCCAGCAAACACCAGCCCTTCCAACTTCCGTCCAGCTGGAGCATTGCGCGACGCGGCGACGGACTGCCGGGTGGATTTCCCCTGCCGCCGGCTGCCGCCCGATCCGCGATTGGACAGCCAACCGGTGTAACTCACGCTCCGGGTGTTCGATGTTCCCTGCTCATACACCGCCCTGCTTTTCTTCACGCTGCCTGATCCGCAGTGCGGGCGCTTAATCCTGATTTCCATGTTCTGCCGTTCTGTTTTCCAAAAAATCGATGCTCAGCCACCAGCACACCAGCTGGAGCTGGTGGCACTACCGCCATTTTGGCAGGCCAAGCTGATCAAACTCAATGTACAGCGGCATGCCGGTAGTGTGACGGTGGCCCTTCAGCGACTCCCGGCGTTCCGGGATTTCGTCATACTCAGTCGCCGTCTTGTAAAGGTGTACGGCTTCCGCCGGATCTTCAAAGCACCAGCGGTAACAGTAGGCGTCAGTGGGCGAAATGCCCATGCAGACGCTTAACGTGTAAAGCAGCTTCATCAGACCACACCAGCTGCCATCCTCCAGCTTGCGGGCATGAATGATGCCGTATTTTGTGGTGAGGTAGTCGTGTACCTCTTCCTCCGGCCAGTCGTCGAAAGAGCACCAGCCGTATTTTCTCAGCCGTTCGTCCATCAGTATTCCGGCGACGGTTTGGAGCTGGTGGCCAGCGCGGGTGTTTTTGCCGGCTGGCGCATGATGTAAACGGGAAACTCGATGCTGGCGGCCTTATCATGAAAAAGGGCCATTGTGCATGCCTCAGCGCCACCAGCAGCCGCGATCTCAATATTCCCTACTGGATGCCCGTAAATATTGCTGTAGCGTTCTGCGAGCGCCTGAGCGACGCTGTAGAAAGCCGGGTCTAAATCCATACTGCCATCAGGCTGGCGCGCCAACTTGAAGCCGTGCGCCAGATACAGCGCCCTGATTTCGTCTTTAATCACTGGTGTTCTTATCCTGTGGGGTGGCGTCACCCGCTGACTGGCATACTGCGTTGAGGTGATGCTGAATCCACTCTGACAGCTTCATGCCCTCCCGCTGCGCCTGGTTGACGTAGCGGTTTTTTGTCTCTGGTGTGACGCGCATCTGTATCTGAGCCGACGCAGGGACGGCTCCTTTTACTGAGTTTAAAGCCCGTGGGTCGCGTGCTTTATCGGTCATGATTAGCCTCGGTGATTAGCTCCTTCTGCCGGAGCGTATTTTGGGTAAACGTCATTGAAAATTTGAGCGCCGAATCCCAGCGCACAATCCATTTCCTGTGCGGCTTCCAGCGTGTCCAGCGGGCGGCCGTCGCATTCAAAGAGCGAAAATTCGTATGGCAGGGTAAAGCGTGCCGCCGTAATGCTTACCATTGCAGGCAGGCCAGCCCGTTCCGCCTCTTCCCCCATTTCCATCAGCCACTCAAAGGCAATCTGAAATTCGCCTTCGGTATCCGTTATGGTGGCCATGCCTGTCACCTGGCCGCCTGCATGGCCAGTAACGGTGATCTGCTGTGCATCCCACCAGTCCAGCTCAAACATATTGCTCAGCACCATCTTGTGCGCTGGTGCAGCGCCGGGACGCCAGCCAGACAGCAGGATGAAATTAAGATGATCCAGCGTGCTCTGATTCACTTCTTCAAAGGTGCATTCGTCACCGGTATACCCAAAGCACAGGCGGTTTTTGAGCCATACCACGGCCGCCAGGTCTGTGCAGCTGGTGGCGACCAGATCAAAGTTAGTCTGGATATCCGCGTACGCTTCGTTTTCAACAAAGTCAGGCTTCTGGCTCTGTGCAATAAGGGCGGTCAGGGTGTATGCCATGTGCTGAATAGCGGCAGTAGAAGTCATAGCAGAGATTGTCATGGGGGTATTCCTTTAGTGCCTGGAGCCGCCAGGGCGGTGGCGCTACGTCAGTGCCATGAGCTGCAATATACGGAGAAAGATTTTGCTTGTCAATACAAGCAAACTAACCTATCATTGCCTCCGTTGACGAACGTCAACACAGATAATAGAATTGATGTTGTCGGAGGCGAATGAAGAAACACCCGAATAAGCATATTCAAGCAGCCATTGCGTATGCGATATCGAAAGGCTGGGTTTGGGTTCCACCAGGCGATTCTGCTCACTGCTTTTGCAAGTTGCGCTGCGGGAATCCAGAAGATGAACACCGGGATCATCGAATGAGTGTGTGGTCTACTCCAAAAAGTCCGGAGACACACGCAAAGCAAATCAGGCGCATGGCAGACCGTTGTCCCTGATTTAGCACGGTAAGAGGCGGCAATAGCCGCCTCTTACCGGTTAACACACAGTGAAAACAGAAGAGGTAACATGGCGCTTTATAACTTCACTCTGACTCTCTCAGGCGTAACGTATGAGACCGAAGGACTGGAAGATGCGCTGTACGAAAGCGGCTGTGACGATGCGCTGATCTGCGCATACGGCAAATCCGTTTACCTGGAATTTGACCGCGAGGCCGAATCCCTGGACGCCGCTATCGCATCAGCGGTAGACGACATTGAATCTGCCGGCATTGGCGCTATCGTTGAATCAGTGGATTCCGCGCTGGTGGGCCTGAGCGACATTGCCGAAATCACCAGCATGTCACGCCAGGCTATCGCCATGCTGAAAGACGGCACGCGCGGCAGCGGCGACTTTCCTTGCCCTGTACAGCGCATCAAAGGACAGTCGCCCCTATGGGACTGGGCTAAAGTGGCTGAATGGCTGGCGGAGAATGGCCGGCTGGAGGCGGGCAGCGAGCTGGCGGCCAACGCCCGCGTTCTGAATAAATGGAATATGGCGCTGCGGGCCAGCGCATCAAAAGACTTTGCAGAGGTGGAGACGATCGCCACCAGGCTGATTGAGCGTCGCCGCGCTGAGCATAATTAAAAGATCAGGAGAGACGAAATCATTCATTTGAGTAAAGACTCTCCCACCATTTATTTAAAATCGAATGAGTCATATGGAAGAATACATTGAGATTTATAGGGGCTTCCTTATGAGACCACGAGGCTCCCATGGTTGATTTTAATGGGATAAACTTAGATGTTGATAGGTATACTGCTTGTTCCGCCAAGCCAAAAAAGTTGTCCGGTGGAGCGCACATAGGTTGCGGAAAAGGCTTTCCAGCATGGAGCGCTAAAGATCTCAATTTATATACAATTTTAAATATCCTTAATAAATTTTCTTCTGTCCATTCTATAGCTCCGCTCTCCGGCCTTATAGACGGGGCATCAGGAAGGAAATTTATGCAAAAGTCACAGAATTTCTTAGCTGCCCCAAAGGTTCCGGCAAATTCTTTAGCAATATCCTCAACTAAACCGTCAACATTATGACTTAATAATCTATCATACAATTTCGGCTTAGATGCCCTGAATCTTTCAAGTTTATCACCCTTATTAGAGTCCCAACTGCCAGCAGCCACCTCTAGCGCTGAAATCATTAATAACCAAGATAAACTTGGTGAAGACTCGCAAATCCAAAGGATATTCTGGAAATTTCTAGCCGACTTAATTAATGAGTTAAAATTTTCTTCCGAAAGTTTGTGTATATTGTTTAATAATTTTAGCTGTGAAATTTCAACATATTTTTTTGCTGAGGGGACTACTAAGGAGCCCTTTGGCATTAGAAGAGGTGGAGGGTTTTGCTCTGCTCTTGGACTACCATACTCAGATGTATGATTACTATATTCTCTGACTTTTGAGCCTGCGTGTGCTCTAACGCCTAATTTCAAGCTAACTAAAGCTGCGATTTCATCACTAAGCCAACCGCCATGCCCGACGTCGTTTCGTTAAGAACGCTGTCGTACCCTTTCACTGCATCACCGCCTAACTGTTCGGCGGTCTTTCTGAAACCCTCGGGGTTGCCGTTATAAATGCCACCTGCGGCCAGAAGCCTTCCAGCAGCTTTACTGTTGATGGCTTTCCCGACTTCCGGCTGCGGTTGGGGCTGCGGTGCACGATAAGTGCTTCTGACGCCTATGGGCCGGACAAGCTGGCGGCGCATAACATATTCAAGACGCGAGCGCAGCATAATGGGCAAGGTGCCGATAAGGCTACCGTCTGAGTTTATGACCTTGTGAGGGTCCGTGACGTGACCGCGCCTTAGTATGACGATATTGCCGCATTCTACTTCTCTCAGCGCGTCTTTGTAGGCCATGTGTGGCTGTTGAAAATGCATGCTGAGGTAGCGCCTGACAAGCTGTGAGTATCCCATCGGCAAATCCCATTCATGAACGGTACGGGCGGGTATTACCGTATCTGAAAGATATCTGTAGGCGTAGTCTGGCGGAACAATTTTGGGGATATCGTCGAGGTAGACATCATCCCGAAGTCTGGCCTGGTAGTTATTTAGCATAGGCTCCCTTTACGCTTTATCAGTGGCACTAAAATTATATCCTGCCAGCGCACACTTTCAACGCGCCTATTCACTGTAAAGGGATCGGGGCAACGGCTATTTTGCTTTTAAGGGAATGGTTCAACCAAATGGGCAATTTACACGCTCAACCAACCTATAGTGGCTTTTTAACAAGCTCCTTAACAGTTTAAATTTCTGCGGCCTCTGTGAATGGCGGCTGTGCTATCATGCGATGGCAAGCTGATCAGCAGAAACAAAAAAACCGCCCGTAGGCGGTTTTCTTGAAATCAGGTAGTGTTCGCAGGCACTTCCCGATGCCACCAGCCCGTTCGCAGGCGGGTTAG
The DNA here is from genome assembly GCF_031844285.1 of Enterobacter sp. BRE11. Taxonomy (NCBI): domain Bacteria; kingdom Pseudomonadati; phylum Pseudomonadota; class Gammaproteobacteria; order Enterobacterales; family Enterobacteriaceae; genus Enterobacter; species Enterobacter sp. BRE11. The sequence continues at coordinate 14,553 of NZ_JAUZUX010000021.1, read as the reverse complement.
TGGTTGCAAGTATTGCGTCAGAGCGCAAACACGAGCAGATGCTTCGCCGTCAGTATACGGCTCCATATGCTCTTATCAAGTAAGATTGAGAGTTAAATGTGCTTTTTCCCCTCGACAATGACCATGTGGATATGTAAGGCAAAACGATGAGGGGCAACTCAGTGTGTTCTGCCACGGTAATATGTCTTTTAAACATATTGACTTCTACTTGGTGGTGGTGGAATGCTGCTCACCAACGCAGGAAGGCGGGTTTCGCAGCCCTTTTGGTGCCTTGATTCCCTGTGAATGTAGTATCAACCAGACCGCAAACACCAGCAGATGCTTCACGTCAGCTGTGTGGTTAGCCAAAGCCCGGTCTCCTCTTCGAGCTATGCATATGCACAGAATATATGGTTTTACCGTTGTTTCTTTGCTAGCGGCATTGCTGCACACCTACAGCGGAGGTGAAGGTATGAACATCATTACCAACATCAACGCACCGGTGACAGTAATCCACAGCAAATGACGATAAGCCGCCTACGGGCGGCTTTTTATTTACTGAGAGATTTATCGTAATTTAAAAGCGCATCCTCAACATCTTTAAAGTAATGCCTGAATTCATGGGTGATGAAAACTAAACAACCAGCCTTAAAATTAACCTGATTAATATCTTTATCAAAATATAGAGGATTCTCTTCCATTAGGGCTATGGCTTCTTTGATTTCCTGCCCGTCATTAGTAATAAACCGAGCGTCATTGTGTGCGCACAAATTTCTAAGTTTAGTTATTTTCTTGACCATGTTCATATGCCTTGAGGTAGGCATTCCCATGAATTTTCTTGCAAACAGGTCGCAACGCTCAAACCCGCTTCCTTTGAGGTCTGAAAGGTTAACTCTAAGATTCTTTGATTTAGCAAAGCCATTGCACAGTTTTTCATAGTCATGCTCAAGCATGCCGTACAAAGTCAAAAAAGCAGAACGTCTGGTTACACTCGGATAATATGTAATGAACATATCATCTAAATCCACCTCATTGCTGTACAGGCCCATATAATAATCGATACAGTGATAATTTCCTTCATCGGGATCACCAGTTTCTTCGTATCCTAAAGTTTCCGGACCTGATTCTTTATACGAATCAACTGCTTTTTCTATTGATAATTCAATTTGGTAATTGAAAGTCCTAAGAATATCGAATGTAAGGTTTATATCATAATGACTAAATTGTGGTGGAAGCGCTTTTAAACCACGCGCTTTAATATTTTCGTTCATTTTTCATCCTTGTTATTGTGGTCTCGCCCATTCTACACAAGCTTTTAGAGAGCTCGCATTAGAGGATTCAGGCAGCTTTTCAGGACTACTGGCTTTCAATATCCCGCCAGCACCCATCTGCTCACTCACCATGAAGAGCGCGCGCAACGTTAGTCTATGCATGGCGCGCGCCACCAGCTCGGATAAAACGTTCGTCTATTCATGGCAGACAGGCCGGAAACGTGCATTTTTCGTGTTATCAGGGGCGCTGCAGGCATGCCTGCCATGAAACCACTAACGTTCACCATGAATAGACTAACGTCTGTCCTCAATCCCGGCCCGCTGCGCCTGTAACCGGCATCTTTGCTCTATCAGCCACTTTTATCCCGCCAGCACCCATCGAATAGCCATGGCCACTGCATATTGCGGGGCAAAGGCCTGCTTCAAGGGCGTGCGCAAAGGATGTGTGCTGGTGGGATGACCTGAGATCTCGATGTGTGCTGGCGGGATAAACTTTACTGCCGATGTGCGCTGGCGGGATAAGCTGCTCTGTAATGTGTGCTGGCGGGATAGTATGGGCTAAAAACATTCGGATCAGCCCTGACTATTGCCGCCAGGCCAGCTTATCAGAGCAAAAATCACTCATTTGCCCCGCCAGCACACACTTTCATCCCGCCAGCGCACATCAATGAACACAAGAGCATGCTTTATCCCGCCAGCACACACTTTCGATTGCCCGTGGCGGCCGGTTTTCCCTCCAGCACACATCCTCCCTCCCGCCAGCACACATTTTCAGAGGTCGATAGGCTTTAGCTTGGGGTTGCGCTTAATGATTATGAGGTAGTTCTCACGCTCTTTGCGGGTAAGCGTAAACTCCAGATAGCCAATGGACTGCAGCTGGTCTAAGGCCTTCTTAATCGTGCGGTTTTGTTCACCAACCGGGCTCGTAAGCGAAAGGCGGTCACGTAGCCGTTTGAATGATACCGGGGCCGGGCGCATCGGTAGGCTTTCGATAAACGTGTAGATCGCCTGTGCAACCTCTTTCTTCGGCAACGCTTTAATGGCGTGTTGCTGCAGCAGGACGCGATAGTCCAGCTGGAACAACTCCCATAGTTTTTCGTCTGCCTCCAGCTGAACGATATCAAGGTCAGCATCAAAATAACCGGTCTTAAGTAAGCCGGTCTGGTAGCTACCACGCGCATCAGAACCGCGTTTAAAGGAGATCGACTTGTTACGCAGCTTACCGAGCGATTCGTGAATTGTGTTGCGCAGGCGGCCGTCTATGCGCTTAGCGGAGAAGCCACACCCCTTCGCAAACTCGCTGAATTTCAGCTGAATTTTGTTGGTCGCCAGCCCGTATTTGCTGAAAGCGTAGATGACGCCTATCCACACCTTGAAATCAACATCCATATCGAGGCGAGGACCGCCAATCTTGATGTTGTCGTACCCTTCAGCTTTTGCCAGTTCCATTTTTGAAAACAATTCCGAGGCATCAACGATGTTGTTTTCTCCGGCCGTTTTGCTGGGCTTTGGTACAAAAACGCCTAATCGCATTAACGCTACAGGCTGCACGGTGTTGTTGGAGTTAACTGTGAGCTGTTTTTCTTTGTTGTCCATGTCTCCAAAGAGACCGTCAGCAATAAAATGCTCTTCAATCATGCTCTTATCTCACTTATCAACAGTGGCTGATGGAAAGTGCGAATCCTTATGCCCTATCCCGCCAGCACACATCAAGAAACCCGCCAGCACACATTACCATCCCGCCAGCACACATTTCTATCCCGCCAGCACACATTTTCATCCCGCCAGCACACATCGGGACACCCTCTCAAGCCAGACGGGGCGCGGCCTGCCAGCGACGGGGATCTATTTGGTACTATAGGGATCTATTTAGGATCGATTATTGGATCGGGAAGGTGGATAAGTGGATAACTTTAAAGCCCATTTTTTTATCATTCCCTTCTCACCTATTGCTCCCTCAAACCGGCACGTTTGGCGTAAATGGCTTAACTGCTGCGATCGAAACAGAACGTCTCAGCTGGTGGATAGCCCGCTCTACTGATTCCACACCTGCGGCCCCTTCAGATTCATGCTGCGCGCCAGCTCTGCTTTGTGCGTACCTGTCTCAATCATCGCGTTATGCAAAACCGCCTTCATGGCCACCAGCACAGGTACGCTTACCAGATACTCCCCTTTCTCTGGCTTACAGCCAGCCGGTACCGGGTAAACAAACATGGTTTCTCCTCAACCTAAGTTAACAGGCTCTAAAACTACATTAGTGTTGTTTTAAGCCACACGGGTGTTAACTAAATATCGAGCTTTAATTGTGCAGTGGTCAATTTCATATTCCTTTACAGAGGCTTATAAGTGATCAACAATCTAAATAAATTCACTATTACAACGGATTGTTTTCACTTTGGACACTTCAACCTACCAAGCAGCACGCGAAAAGCAGGCTCGCGCACAGCAGCGCCAGCGCGAAAGGCAAGCGGCTAAACTGGCCGATCCTGAATACCGGCAGCAGCAGCTGGAAAAGCAAAGCGCCAGTGCCAGCAAAATGATCGCCAGGCAGATAGAGCGTCGTAACTCACCAGAATGGATTGAGGGGCAAAAGCAGAAAGCAGCAGAACGCGCTGTAAGAGCCTCAGAGCGCCAGAAGGCAAATAGGCCAGCCCAAGGCATAGCGAAGCCGCAGACGCGTGCGAGAGCGTCCAGCAGAGGCCTTAAAGGTCGTGCGCCGACTGCCGCTGAGCGGGTCGTGATGGATGCATTGGGAAAACTCCCCTGCATTGCCTGCCTGCAACATGGGAAAGAATCGCCGATCATCAGCCTGCATCACATCGACGGGCGCACTAAACCTGGCGCGCATATGCTGCAGCTCCCACTGTGTGATAACCACCACCAGCACGCTGCGCCGGCAGACGTCCGGGCGGAATTTCCCTGGCTGGTGCCGGTACATGCAGACGGAATAACTGGCGGCAAAGCAGAGTTTGCTAACTATAACGGTTCGGAAATGCAGTTGATGGAAAAAGCCTATAATATGGCAGGTATAAGTCACCTGCTGCCGCAATTTTGCATAAACTACTACTAACCACTCAACAAATACGAATCATTTGAAAGGATTTTTGCTTATGGATTATGTGGATAGCGAATTAAAGCCTGTTGAAGAAAGCGTGAAAGAAAAATTTATCGGTTTGAAAAAATATCTTCAGTTTTTTAGTGAAATAAATGAGGTGCAACTGCTTTATCGCGGAGAAGAGTTTCGTAATATAAAAAATCGCTTGATAAAGAAAGGCACCTCAATGAAAGAAAAGGATGTTTTTGAACGTGCTTTTTACTTTGGCGACAAAGCCAGGCATTTTTCTATCGATGTTTTCACGCCGGGCAGAAATTACCTTACGAGTATAAGTGACGAATCTGATCATACTTTTATGTTTATCCATGACCGCATTTGCAATATTCTAAATGAGCCCAGGTTACAGGAGCGGGTCAACAACTGTACAAATGCCTGGTTCCGCCAATACTTTCTTAGTCCTGACTCTAATGTTGATTTCCTGAGAAAAGTTAAATCTTTTGACACCGAAAAGAAGAAAATAAATGTTCGGGATTATTACTTATACTTTCTACATGTTGCAGGTACTGCAGGCATCCGTAGGGAAACAATGTTAGTTTCCACATCAAAAGATAAATCCACTGCAGTTCAGTTTTCTGAAAACACAAAAAAAGAAAAAGTGATATTACATTACTTTATCCCTGCGCCATTCGAGGATTATGCCATTGGGCCATGGGAAATTGAACATCATAAAAAGGTAATTTATGGCACGGGGCTTCCCCGTTATTATCCGAAAGGGTTATATCCTGAACAAAATGAAATTGCTGTTAAAGGCGCATTGTTCCCACAATTTATTTTAGGTATAGAGTTGGTTGGCAAAGATAAATTTATTATAAATAATAATTTTATTAAAAGTTGCGACATGAACGATTTTAAATGGATTTCTCAATATGGATTTGATATAGACCAATCGAATTTTGAAAAAGATATATTTGACACCGGATATATACGCTACGGTGAAGTAGATGGTGAGCGAGATTTCAGCTCTTATGATGTTTTAGAGGAGCCATAGCGGACATTTATCACTTGTTCCTGCTGTTTTTCACTCAAAACGCATTCCATACTGCCAGCCGATGCAATGGCTAATCAGCCGCCGCTGTGCCATAGGTTGGCTTTCGAAGGGCCGCTACTCAACGGCCTTTTTTATTTGTGAAAAAACTGCTTGACCTATAACACCGCAAATTACAAACCGCTTAAAGTCCCCCCCAAGCTGTTAGCGGTTCCCTGATGGAATTTTTGACAACTTACCTAATCTGCAACGCGCGGTTGGGAACGTTAAAAGCCAGAGAGGCCGCTATATGCGGCCTTTCGCCTTTTCAGGGGTTCCGACGTGAAACAGAAAATTGCAGTTATCAGCCTTTCCACACGCCTGCCGATGGCCATCACCGCCATTTATGAAGATCACGCGCTGGTTATGTCAAAGGCGCAGCCGCTGCCAAAGGGCATGAGAGCACAGCTCGTAAAACTCGCCCCCTACGTTGAAAAACTGCGATCGCAGGGATTTAAAGTGCTGGTGGACGAAGCCACGGGCAAAGTGGCCAATGCCCTCTGTGCCAATCATGTTTCACTCAAAACGCGCAGCAGCGACGGGCGCGCGGCCGTGGTTGTGGGCATTGAGCGTTACAAAGAGCTCACGCTGCAGGACAACATTGCACTGCCGGCGCAGAACAAAGGCGCATTTGAAATCCCGGATAGCATCGTTGACGTGGACTACAACGCCAGCGGTGAAGAGGTTTACCGGATCAACTGGGCAGACATACGTCCAGAGCATGTACTGACCATCCTGTGCTGCTTCGCCATTGGTTATCACAACGTGGCATCCGCCGATTACATCACCGCAATGACAGCGGCCGTGGGCAGTGAAAAGCCGTCCGTCATGAATGCCTTTAAGCGCATCATCGGCTTTGAAAAACTTAAAGCGATAGAGGACATGCCTGAGACGCTGACAGGAAAACGCATCAGCGACGAGGAGCGCATTCTGTGAGTTACAACCGCCTCGACGATCGCTCAATTGACGACGTGGTGTTGCGCAGTCTCTTTCATCAGGAAGTGATCCGCCGGGCCAACGCCTATCACGAAGATAACAGCGACTACACCATTCGCCCTGACGAAACCTATCGCGCTGACCTGGCGGCGCACCGCGCCTATGAAGGCAACGCGGATCTGCGCTGGGTATTCCGGCTGCTGTGCGGGCTGGAATCAGAAATGGACCCGCTGCCAGTAGGCCAGACGCTTTCCCTGCCGGATATGTCCTGGATACGCAGCCGCATCCGCGATTATGCGGGCGGCAGACTGGAGCTCTACAGTGGCTGATACCCCTTTTGCCCGTACCGAATCCGGGCGCTATGCAACGGAGGGGCTGTCGTCCAAAGAGTTCTCCCGCGTATTCGATCAGATAGACAAAGACCGGCGCCGGTCGCGCCGGACGGCCCGACGCACGCTCAACCCGCTTACCCTCAAAAACAAAGCGCTCGATGACATTATTGCCCTGGGCAAGAAGAAGTCCGGGATGTTTTACACGAAGGACGATTTAAAGGGGTTTGAGAAGAACCGCGCCGGCGCGCGCCAGCAGTTTAATTCAGCCGTTCCGGGGATCACTTATGCGCAGCTGGTGGCCGGCAGCCAGCAGATCGACATAAAGCGCGCTAACAACCGTGTGGATGATGGTTCTGGTATCAGGCGCGCCGTGCCCACCACGCTAAAGCACAACGTGCTGACAGTGAGCGTGGAGGCGTCCGCCATATCCGTGGACAAGCATCACCGGGTGAAATTCCGCTTTGAAGAGTGGGATCAGCTGATTGAGGAAATCTCAGATGACGAAAAGAACGCCGCAAAAATCGCAAAGCGACTCTGCGCTGGCCGCGTCTCTTTTGATTGCGATTGCGGCCGTCACCAGTACTGGTACCGCTACATCGCCACGGCAGGCAATTTCGCCCTTGCCCCGCCAAAAGAGTACGCCTACCCCAAAGAGAAAAACCCCAATCTGAAAGGTGTGGCGTGTAAGCACGTTATTCACGCCTTCACCCGTCTGCAGTCGGCATCGTGGCAGGTGCGTATCGGCCAGGCGATGCGGAAGAGCGCCGGCAACAACGCATACAGCGACGATCCGCGCAAAACCACGGAGCACTTCACAGACGCCGATAAGGCGAAGTTCAACCGCAACCGCAGTTCACAGACCAACGTCGCCGCGGTCCAGCGAGAGCATGAGAAATATCAAAGGCGCATGAGCGCGGTGGCCAGGCGGCTCGATAAGGATGACGGCCGGATCGAAAGCCTGCGCGGCCAGCTGACGCGGGCCAAAAAAATGACCGCAGTGCAGCGCAGCCGGGCCGCGAAAAAGCAGGCGGAGCTGGCAGACGAAAAGGCCAAAAACGCCCTGTTACGTCAGCAGCTGGCTGACCAGGCGAAGATCCAGCGCCAGACGTTTATTGATGCGCTGGTGCTGAGCGGCACCCCGCGCGCGCAGGCAGAAAAGATGTTCACCGAATACGCAAAGAAACAGACCAAGACAGGTAAACAGTAATGGGCAGGTACGACGAATTTCTGATTGATAAGCCTCCCACATTAAGCGAGGCCACCAGCAGTGACACCGAACAGCAAAATCCGACAGACAGCAGCAGCGCTGCTACTGATCTTGAAGCCAGCGAGGAAGCCACCCCCGCGCCATCCGCTGACGTTGCCACTGGCAATGCTGATGACGCTGACGGCGATAGCGCTGCAGATCATGACCCACTGAGCGCCGCGCTGCCGGACGCTATTGCCGGTCGCGATCAGAGCACGGTAATTAAGCCGCGCTACAAAGGGCACGCCGCGTTTAACAACATGGTCCGCCGTGACTGGATTAAAGCGATTGAGAGCGACTACAGCGCATTTCAGGCGCTGCTGTACCTGCCGGACATGAACGACGTTGGCGAAGTGGACGACGAAACAGGCTTTGAAAAAGCCTCGTTTACTGAGCTCAACAACAACCAGCGCACCCTGAGTTATCAGGACGTCGATCCGGTTGTCGTCACCGTGCTGGATTGCCCGGACGAACGTGAGAGTTTCCAGGTGCTCGATGCTGACGGCGAACAGGATGGCTTTACCGATGACGTGCTGATCCTGCGTATAGCCGCTGAAGGCGTGCCCGTGGGTTCAATCCTGGAGTGGAATGAAGAGATGGCCAGCGGTGCACTGGCGCGGCGCTGGTGGTACGTCCATCGCATCTACGGCTTTGGCACGCAAAACGTTGGCTCGCTGTATTACTGCATTCCGGCGCGCAATTTTGACACCACCAGCAACGGACGAATCGAATGAAAGAAACGCTTTCACGCACCCGCGAATGGGTAACTACGCGCAGTGGCCAGACGCAGAGTACTGGCTTTACCGCCGCCGATGCCGCCGTAGCAAAAGCACTGAACGACGTGTACAGCAGCGCGGTTGTAATGGAGCCGCGAGATCACGAAAAACGTTACGCTGCATTCCTGGCGCGCAAGCCGGAAGATCGCGTATTCGTCGGTAAATTTGATGACGTGCTGGAGTTCCTGCGCGCCGTGCGCGGGGCGGGTGCCGGCCGCCGCGGCGTAACAGCAGAGGAAATGCCAAACCTGAACCGCGATGCGCTGCCGCTTATCAACCTGTCGCGCGGATTCGATATCACCTACGACAACAACGATCAGGAAATCGACCGCAAAAAGTACGGCACCATAACCGATCCTGCGCAGGCCGATAAGCCGCTGGCGGAGGTTGAAACCACGCAGGCGTCGCTGAATTACACGATCACGCTTATCGCCGCGGACAATGATACGCTGTCGCTCATGTGCAATACGCTGGCCGCTAATTTCCGGTCCCGCCTTACTACCAACTTTACCGCGCCGGAAATCCTGGTGCGGTGGCCAGTTGAGCTCAACTGCAGTATTCAGGACGCCAAAACCATCATGTTCAGCGATATCTCGCCGCCGTTCTCGCAGCAGCGCATCTATGCCTGCCAGGCGTCAATGATAGTCATGGTGGATGTGCTGACCGCATACGAAGTTAACGCGCGCAGCGTGCGCTATGACACGCAGCTGGCGGCTCCGGGAGGTAACGCGGATGGCCGGTGAGCAGAATAAGCCGCTCCAGTACTTCCTGCAGTCGGTCTCCATCAACGATAAAGAGCTGCCGCGCAGCTGGATCACATCGTCGCTCTACATTGAGAAAACCGCGCTGACTGCCCCGCTGCTGGTGCTGGACGCACACGATCCGGCCGGGAAGCTGGTGGACGAAATGGGCGCGCGATATGGCGCAACGCTGGTGGCGGAGCTGGGCGACCCGACTGGCCAGCGCGGCGCGTACAAAGAGACGTTCTTTGTCACCTCCGCGCCAGCCAGCGGAGACGTCGTGCGCATCATCGCTGTATCGCAGGATTTGAAGCGCCTAAAAACCCCTTCCGCGCGCGTGCGCCTGTACGCCGATCGTCAGCCGGGCGACGTCATGAAAGAGTTCGCCGGCGCGCTGACGATTGAGGCTGACGCCTTCAAAAAAGCGATGACCTATCACCTGAATATGGGCGAGAAACCGTCCGGCGTGCTGCGCCAGATGGCAGATGATCATGGCGCGCTGGTCTGGTGTGCACGCGGCCGCTTTTGCATGAAGGACATGGCCAAGCTGATCAGCACAAAGGCGGCCTTTGTCTATGAGGCAAACAATCCGCAGGCGGAGTACACGATAAGCAAGCTGAGCAATATCAACCAGGACGCTGCCGCCACCAGCGGGCGCGACTTTCAGTATGTGGGCTACTCCATGACTGACGGCTATGTGGCCGTGGGGGATAAGTCCAAGCCCGTGAAATATATCTCGGACGCTGACGTGACAACGCTTACCAATATGGCGCGCGTGCTCGTGCCCAAACTGGATATTGAAGTAAGCGGCAATGCTGACATTACTGCCGGCATGGTCATAGGCGTCCAGATCCACCGGTATGACCCGGATAATCAGGTAGACGAAACGCTGCCGAAAAACTTTATCGTCGCGGCCGTCATTCATCATGAGGACCGGATCGGCTACACCACACGCATGATTTTAGGAGTGCCCAATTCGTGAGTAAGCATCGTGCTGTTATCACAGCCACCAAAGATCCAGCTGGTCTCATGCGTGCGCAAATCCGGCTGACGCCGCAGTGGGCTGACGTCGAAGCGGAAACGCTGCCCTGGGCTGAGTACCAACTGCCCATAGGTAACACGTTCGTGCCCTGCCAGACCGGCGATGAAGTGTGGGTGGAGTTCCCCTACACAGACGGCCGGAATCGTCCGGATACCCGGCGCCCGCTGATTACCGGCGCGGCTCAGTCAGCACCAGGCGGCGTACCAAACGTTGCACCTGAAGCGTCCGGACAGGGGGCTGCATACGAGCCACCAGCGGTTGACGGCGCGCCGGCGCGCCCTTCCCTCAGCGCCACCGCTGATTACGTCTCACACCGCAACAACCTGCTGGAGGTCCGCTCTGCCGGCGGCGGCTTTGAGATAACCAATACGGCCAAAGGATCGCGCATCGGGATGAATGAGGCGGGCGACATGTACATGCTGGGGCCGGGGAACATGGTGATAGACCTGGGGGGCGATCTGACCATCAAGAGCGGCGGGAAAATCGTTTATCAGTCTGGCGGCACGTTCAGCGCCACCGCGCCGAAGTTTGAATTTAAGCAGTAATTTTGTGTGTAAATCTAAAATATAAATATAGAATGAGACTGATTGTTTATACAGAGAAAATCAGGCATGAAATCCCCCTTCTTTAAAAATGTCATGGTCTACAGCCTCAACCGCGATCTTCCACTGAATGCGGAGGAACTGGAGCAGCAGCTGCAGACTATGACGTTCACCCCGTGCGCCGCGCAGGACATGGCTAAATCAGGCTGGATAGATGTGACAGCAGAAGGCCCGCTGCTGGCTGAGAACGGGCAATATCTGCTGTGCTGCCAGACCGAAAGCAAAATCATGCCCGCCGCTACCCTGAATGACTACGTTGCCGAGCGCGTGGAAAAAATGGAGCGCGAACAGGGCCGGAAAGTCCGCAGAAATGAACGTGTATCTCTAAAAGACGAAGCGCTTCACACGCTTCTGCCGCGAGCTTTCACCCGCCGTTCGCAGGCTTATATCTGGATCGACAGCGTGAATAACCGCGTTTATGTGGATGCCTCCAGCGCCAAAGCGGCGGAGGACATGCTGGCCATGCTGCGTAAAACCATTGGCTCACTGCCGGTCGTGCCGATTATGGCCGCTGAGCCGGTAGAGCTCACCCTGACTGAGTGGCTGCGCAGCGGAGAAATGCCCGCCGGCTTTGTGCTGGGCGATGAAGCTGAGCTGGTGGCCATCCTGGAGGATGGCGGGAAAATCCGCTGTAAGAAGCAGGATCTGATTACCGATGAAATGCGCACGCACATTGAAGCCGGCAAAGTCGTCACACAGCTTAGCCTCGACTGGCAGGAGCGCATTTTCTGCCGTGTGGCGGACAACCTTAGTATTAAGGGCATCAAATATGCCGACATGCTCACGCAGCAGAATGATGACATTGACCGGGAAGATCACCGGGCGCGCATGCTGGCGGATTTCATGCTCTTCACGTCCGAGTTTTCCGGCTTCTTCTCCGGGCTGATGGATGCCCTGGGCGGAGAAGCTAAGCGATGATCACTTACGGCTCCGTTTGCTCCGGCATTGAAGCGGCCAGCGTGGCATGGAGCGGGTTGGGATGGAAGGCAGCATGGTTTGCTGAGATTGAAAAATTCCCCGCCGCCGTGCTGGCGCATCGGTTCCCGGCCGTGCCTAATCTGGGCGACATGACAAAGATAGCTGCCGGCGTCCGGGCTGGCTCCATCCCTGCCCCCGCCGTTATGGTTGGCGGCACCCCCTGCCAGGCGTTCTCCATCGCCGGGCTTCGTAAAAGCCTGAATGACCCGCGCGGTCAGCTAACCCTCGCTTATGTAGATTTAGCCAATGCCATTGATGAAAAAAGAGCAGCCAGCGGCGACGCACCAGCCGTCCACCTGTGGGAAAACGTGCCCGGAAGTCTCAGCACAGACGACAACGCTTTTGGGTACTTCCTTGCCGGAATGGTTGGTGAAGATGAAGCATTTGAACCTGGTCCAAGACCTGAGCCCGGAAAACACGGCCCCGGCTGGCGCTGGAAAAAAAACGCCGGTAAGCATGTGGCGAAGTGGCCAAAGTCTGGTTGTGTTTACGGACGACAGCGCAAACTCGCCTGGCGACTCCTTGATGCCCAATACTTCGGAGTGGCCCAACGCCGCCGCCGTGTGTTCGTTGTCGCAAGTGCTCGAAACGACGTTGATCCCGCAGAAGTACTTCTTGAGTTCGACGGCATGCGCCGGGATTCTCCGCCGTGCAGAGAAACGGGGCAGGCAGTTGCCACCCTTACTGCTAACGGCTCTGGAGTCGGTGGCCCTGACTTCACCCACGCCGCAGCCGGTCACTTAATTTCTGCTTTTGGCGGCGGAAATTGCTCCGGGGCGCTAAACGTGGCTGCGTGCCTGACGGCAAAAGGTCAGCGCAATGATTTTGACGTTGAGACGTTTGCTGTGCAAAGCGCCACGGGTGAGGTAAGCCACACTCTGACAGCTGAAGGTCACGATGCCTCCGAGGATGGCACCGGGCGTGGCACTCCTGTAGTAGCGTTTTCGTCCAAAGACTACGGGCAGTATACGGCCGAGGAGATATCTCCAGTGTTACGCGCTGGCGGGCACGCTCATAACCATGCAAATGCTGGCGCACCGCCAGCAGTGGTTTATGTCTTCCAGACACGCATAGCGCGTAACGGGCGCGGGGATATGGGCGAGGTCTGCCATACGCTGAATGCAGAATCAGGGGAGACCGGCAAAGGTGATGCCGCGCCGTGCGTCGCGCGCTGTGAAGAGCATGTGGCGTTTGCAGAAAACACCCGCGGCGAAGTCCGCTTGTTCAATGGCGACGGGCAGATAACTGGCGCGCTGTCAACTGGTGGAGGTAAGCCCGGCCAGGGCTTCCCCTCAGTTGTCAGCAGCTGCGAGGTGCGTCGCTTGACGCCGAAAGAGTGTGAGCGGCTGCAGGGCTTCCCTGATGGCTGGACACTTATCCCGGAGAAGAAGCGCAACGCGCTGGCGGCGGACGAGCTGGCATACCTGCGCCTGATGCACCCGGACATGCCAGAAGAAGAGGCACACCGCTTATCCGCTGACGGCCCGCGCTATAAGGCAATTGGCAACTCTATGGCGGTACCAGTCATGCGCTGGATTGGTGATCGCATTGCCAATCAGATCATGCTGGTGGCGGCCGAAGTACAGGCGCAGCCAGCTGCCCTGCCTGCGCCTGCAGTACCGGTGATCCAGCGCGCGCCGGCGCGGAAGGTCGCAGCTGACAAATACCCGCGATCGTTCCTGAAATGGGCCGGCGGTAAATACTCCGTGCTGGATGAAGTGCGCGCCGCGCTGCCAGCCGGCAAACGTCTGATTGAGCCGTTTGTTGGCAGCGGAACGGTGTTTATCAACGCGGGCTTTCAACGCAATCTGCTGGGCGACGTCAACCCGGACCTGATCAACCTCTTCAACCAGCTGCAGGCGTCTCCGGACGCTGTGATCAACACTGCCAGCCAGCTGGTGAAAGGCTGCGTATCCAACGAGGCCTATCTGTCCATCCGGAACGAGTTCAACGGGCGGCAGGCGCATGCTGTGCGGCATGCTGCACTATTCCTGGCGCTGATGCGCACCTGCTTTAACGGGCTGTGCCGCTACAACCGGAAAGGTGAATTTAACGTAGGGTGGAACAAAAAGGGCGAGGCCAATCACTTCCCACTGGCGGAGCTGAAACACTTTGCAGGGCTGCAGAAAGAAATGGCGTTTGTCTGCGCGAGCTTTGAAGAGGTGATTGGGCAGGCTGGCGAGGGTGACGTGATTTTCTGTGATCCGCCGTATGAGCCGCTGCCGGATGAAACCGGCTTTACGGCCTATAGCGGTACCAACTTCACCTTTATGCATCAGGAACGGCTGGTGGAGTGCTTAGTGGCCGCGCGCGGCTGTGGCGCAAGGATTGTCATTACCAACAGTGGCGCGCCGTCTATCCAGCAGCTGTATACCCGCAGCGGATTCAAAATCTCCCCGCTGGCCACACGGCGATCCGTGTCCTGCAAAAGCGACACTCGGAAAACAGCTGACGACATAATTGCCACCCTGTAAAACAACAAACCCCGCACAGTGCGGGGTTATTTAAAGCT
>NZ_JAUZUX010000020.1:0-94869 GCF_031844285.1 Enterobacter sp. BRE11 | reverse complement strand
CAAGCACCTTAAAATCACCATCATACACTAAATCAGTAAGTTGGCAGCATTACCTGCCGCTTGATAACAATTCGCCGACGGTAATGGGGCGGCCGCCATCTAAGCCCGGCTGAAAGCGCTGAATGCCGCTTAGCGTTTGCGTCGAGCCATTACAGACGCAAAATACGCCTGCCTTATTGTCATTTAATAATGGGGAAAAAGGTTTTAACGTAGCGGCCTGACTACCGGTAACAGGAAAAAGCAGCCCGGGCGCAGCGGCCAGGCTTAATAACAGCGGATTTAATTTAAACAAAGGGTTTTCCTCCAGAGAGACAGCACAGGACCACCCGAACTTTTAGCTGTCCGGGTTGGCATTCTTTTTTTTGCCGATAACAAACGGAGAAAAGCCGCGACGAGTGCTGTCGCGCTGGCTGGTATCAGACCATTTCGTCAGGAAAACGTCTACAAATCGTCAGTGCGATCCGCCTCAATAAAATAAGAATAGGAATTATACCGTGCCGCTCTCTGATTTAGCTGGACCGGGCATTTCAATGAGCAGCGTTGATTACCCAGCGTTTATCACGTGGATTTAGTTAATATCGATAATCAAATAAGCCGGGAAGATATTGGGTGTCGGCAGGAAGAATTAAATAAAAGCGCGGAAGTAAAAAGAGGATAAAAACGCGTCAGGAAATATCGCTAAAGCGGTAGAAAATATAAGCGCAGCGCCAGCGCAGCAATAATGCAGAACAGGCATAGCCGAAGCGAATCGAACTATGCCTGCCGTTCAGGGTTACGCGCTGAGATCGACCGGCTCTTTAAAGCCGCTGGCGGGCGTCAGCCCCAGGTTCAGCTCCTGCAGCATCGCTTTCAGGCGGGTATGGAAGTTACGCAGCGTCTCTTCCACCTTCTGTGCGTTCTCTTTTCCCTTGATGTTCGCCACGGACCAGTCGCCATCTTTATCGAACAGGCCAATATGATAAACGTAGGTAAAATGGTCTTGCTGTGCGTCCAGCTCCATCCACCAGCCCCAGAACTCGCGGCTTTCCGGCGCGGGTTTAACATTGACGCAGGCGGCCAGGCAGTCGAAAAAGAACCGCGTTTCTTCACATTTCCCTTCGCGGATATACGGTCCCAGCTCGGTGAAGCGCTTAAGCAGGCGACTACGGGGGTGACCACTCGGTAACGTCATGCTAATTCTCCATAAGTTTGACCGTTAGTATTAAAGTAAAGCGCTGTGAATTTGCCAGCTACTGTTGTAACCGCTTTGCCAGCCAGTCGCAAACCTCATTCAGCGCGCGCTCGAAATTTGCCAGCGCGGGCCTGGCTCCGATCGGCAGCAGTTTGCCGTCGGCGGAGGAGCTGGCGATCAGCCGCGCATCCTCTTCCGGGCCGAAAGGATCGCCCGGCCAGTAGCCCGCGAGCATCGGCGTCGGGGTGCGGCGGCCCAGCAGCCCCTGTACTTTAAGCGAGTAGCGATTCAGCTCGGTGCGCAGCGCGCTGTCGCGGGTAAACGCCATGCCGAGGCGGCTGGCGAGCATATCCATATACATATCCGGGATGGCGTCCTGCTGCTGCGCGCTGGTCAGCAGGCTATGCACCATCGGGCCAAGCGTCGCGACGGCGCGCAGCCGCGGCGCTTCCAGATAGGCAAGCCGCACCGCGACGTTGGCGCCAAAGCGATAGCCGAACGCCGCCACGCGCCGGTGATCGATCCAGGGCACGTTCGCCAGATCGCGCAGCACCTGCTGATGCAGAAAGCTGGTGTCCTGGTTGAGCCGCCACTTCACGGAGAAGCCCACCGACGGCATATCCAGCGTCAGCATGGCGATACCGCGCGGCGCCAGGTAGTCATGGAACAGGCGATAGTGATCGCTTTGCAGCGAGTCGAGGCCGCCGCACAGCAGCACGGTGGGATACGGCGCCGAGGCGTTGGGCGGCATATGCAGAAAGCCGGTGATCGGGCTGCCGCCTTCAATATTAAAGCTCAGCGCCTTGAGTTCGCCGGGCAGTCGACGCGTCGCCTCTTCGTAGGCGCGATTCGCCAGCGTCTGCGCCTGGTCCGCCAGCTCATCGCCTTTGATATAGGGGTAGGCGGCCATGCTAAAGAGGTGCGAGGCGCGCAGCCAGTATTCGCCAGCCAGGCTGTCGTCGCGCTCTTCCTGTGCGCGCGCCTGCCAGTGGCCCGCCTGCTTCGACCACTCAAACGCCCAGTTGCCGCTGCGAAAACCGATCACGGTGTCGAGCAGCGCGTCATCGGTATGGCGCTGGTCGCTGATGGCGATACGCGCCAGCACTTCACTGATCTCCTGCGGCGGCACGCCGCGCCACGTCCACATCAGTTTGTTGAGCATGCGATACCAGCCGTGCTGGCTGCTGCCGTCCAGCGTCGCTTCGACATCTACCTGATGAGCGTGGTGCTGGCGATGTACCAGCGAGGAGGTTTCGGGGTAGTTGTAGTGCGGCTTAAATAGCTCTTCGCTGAGATTTTTGCTCGACATGCTCGGTTCTCCTGACGGCTCTGGCAGAGGCTAAGTGTACTGCAGGGTCAGGAGCGGCGCGAGGTGCAAAAGAGCGCAGTGCGCGGCGGCAGAAAGCACAACGCCCGGCAAGCCGGGCGTTGTTAACGCGAAACGATCAGGCGCCTTTAACGATAGGCGGAATGTAAACCACGCCCATGTCCCACGGCTGCTCGATCCAGGTGTTCTGCGGGATATCCACCACGTAGTCGTCCACCAGCGGGCGGCCTGCCGGCTTGGCGAAGATGGTGACGAAGTGCGCTTTGGGATACATCTCGCGGATCGCCTGCGCGGTGCCGCCGGTGTCGACCAGGTCGTCGATGACGATAAAGCCTTCGCCGTCGCCTTCCGCGCGCTTAAGCACGGTCATTTCGCGCTGATGGTCGTGGTCGTAGCTGGAGATGCAGACGGTGTCGACATAGCGAATGCCGAGCTCGCGCGCCAGCAGAGAAGCCGGCACCAGGCCGCCGCGGCTGACCGCGATAATGCCCTTCCACTGTTCGACAGGCAGCAGACGCTGGGCCAGTTTGCGGGCATGAATCTGCAGCATGTCCCAGGTAACGACGTATTTTTCACTCATGAATAGCGATCCCAGCCAGTTTAATCGGCTTAAAAATGTGCAACGGGAAAAAGGTTGCGCGAGATTATAAGGATCCTCAGCGCTAAAAACCAGCATCCGAACCACTGGTTGCGGCTTTTTAGCGCGCCTGAGTACGCACCCGGCGATAACAGTGATATTCTCAGCCCCATCACGTCAGATTCGCTGACGGCGACCATTCACTGGAAACTCGCGCACACCGGCCTGGCCGGCGCACTGATACAGGAGACCTGTCGTGTCTGAATTGTCTCAGCTTTCTCCCCAACCGCTGTGGGATATCTTCGCCAAAATCTGCTCTATTCCGCACCCCTCTTTTCATGAAGAGGCGCTGGCCACCTATATTGTCGGCTGGGCGAAAGAGCAGGGTTTTTGGGTCGAGCGCGACGCGGTCGGCAATATCCTGATCCGCAAACCGGCAACCGCCGGGATGGAAAACCGCACGCCGGTGGCGCTGCAGGCGCACCTCGATATGGTGCCGCAGAAAAACAACGACACCGCCCATGACTTCACCAAAGATCCGATTCAGCCCTATATTGATGGCGAATGGGTGAAGGCGCGCGGCACCACGCTGGGCGCCGACAACGGCATCGGCATGGCGTCCGCGCTGGCGGTGCTGGCCGACAGCAGCCTGACCCACGGCCCGCTGGAGGTGCTGCTCACCATGACCGAAGAGACCGGCATGGACGGCGCCTTCGGTCTGCAGCCGAACTGGCTGCAGGCGGAGATCCTGATCAACACCGACTCGGAAGAGGAAGGCGAGATCTATATGGGCTGCGCGGGCGGCATCGACTTTATCACCACCCTGCCGCTGACGCGCGAAGCGATTCCGGCCGGTTTCGAAACGCTGAAGCTGACCCTGAAAGGGCTACGCGGCGGCCACTCCGGCGCAGATATCCATATGGGCCTCGGCAACGCCAATAAGCTGCTGGCGCGCTTCCTCGCCGCGCACGCCGCCGAGCTCGACCTGCGTCTGATTGACTTTACCGGCGGCACGCTGCGCAACGCCATCCCGCGTGAAGCCTTTGCTACGCTGGCGGTCGAAAGCCATAAGGTCGACGCGCTGAAATCCGCGGCGGCGCACTTCCTGCTGGCGCTGCAAAACGAGCACGGCGTGAAAGAGAAGAACATCAACGTCGTTACCGAGCCGCTGGCGCATCAGGGCGAGGCGCTGAGCGTGGAGAGCCGCGACCGCTTCCTGAACCTGCTGAACAGCACGCCGAACGGCGTTATTCGCAACTCCGACGTGGCGAAAGGCGTGGTGGAGACCTCTCTTAACGTCGGCGTCGTTACCATGGATCACGATAAGGCGGAGATTAACTGCCTGATCCGCTCGCTGATCGACACCGGTCGCGACTACGTAGTGCAGATGCTGACCTCCCTCGGCCAGCTCGCTGGCGCGCAGACCAAACCGAAAGGCGGCTATCCGGGCTGGCAGCCGGACGCTAACTCACCGATTATGGCGCTGACCCGTCAGACCTATATTGCACTGTTCGACAAAACGCCGAACATTCAGGTGATCCACGCCGGTCTCGAGTGCGGCCTGTTCAAGAAGCCTTACCCGGACATGGATATGGTTTCTATCGGCCCGACCATCACCGGTCCGCACTCGCCGGACGAGCAGGTGCATATTGAGAGCGTCGGCCTTTACTGGAAACTGCTCACCACCCTGCTGAATGCGATCCCAGCAAAGTAAGCGCGTCATGTTTTGATAAACCAGGCTTCGGCCTGGTTTTTTTATGCCCGCGCGCCGCGCCAGCATAAAACACCACTTCTTTTTGCTTCCCTGCTGTAAAACACCAGCGTTCTCTGACGCGCCAGCTTTAGCCGCCAAACTATCCAGATGTCTGGATGGCTAATAAGATTTCGTGCTAGCTTATGCGCTTTCGGCTGTTGCCGCGCCTGAAACTTCAGGAAAAAATTGCGGCCAGTCAGTTACAGGGAGCCTGAGCTAATGAGTGCCTTAAACCGCCTTGAGATGCGCAATATCTCACTCGCATTCGGCGGATTCGCCGCGCTGACGCAGGTCGATTTCGTCGCGGAAGGCCACTCGGTGCATGCGCTAACCGGCGCTAACGGCGCGGGCAAATCGACGCTGATGGCGGTGCTCTCTGGCGCGCACAGCCACTACAGCGGCGAAATCTGGCTGGACGGCACGCCGGTGACGATACGCAGCCCGCGCGACGCGAAACAACTCGGCATACACCTGGTGCAGCAGGAGGTGGACGTGGCGCTGGTGCCTCAACTCAGCGTAGCGGAGAACATCCTGCTGGATCGGCTGGCCGAACCGGGGCACGGCTTTCGCTGGCGCGCTATTCGCCGCCAGGCGCGCGCCCTGCTGGCGCAGCTCGAGGCGAACATTGACGTGAACCAACAGGTGGAGCGCTACACGCTGGCGGAGAAGCAGCAGATTTTGCTGGCGCGCGCGCTGTCGCACCACTGTCGCTTTCTGATCCTCGACGAACCGACCGCCCCGCTCGACCAGCACGAAAGCGAGCGGCTGTTCGCCGTGGTGCGCCGCCTGCAAAACAGCGGCATCGGCGTGGTGTTTATCTCGCACCGCATCCACGAGCTGAAGGTGATCTGCGACCGCCTGACGGTGCTGCGCGACGGCCGCCTGATCGAGAGCGGTCCGATGGCGGCGCTGAGCGGCGAGCAGATCGTCGAGAAGATGCTCGGCCATCAGCTGACCGATATCTATCCGCCGCGCCGTCCCGCCAGCGCGCAGCCGCTGCTGCTGGCGGTCGAGGGGCTGCACGACGATCGGCTGCTGCAGGATATTTCGCTGCGGCTGCACCAGGGCGAGATCCTTGGCATCGCCGGGCTGGCGGGCGCGGGCAAAACCGAGCTGTGCAAAGCGCTGTTCGGCGCCAGCAAAAGCCGCGTCACGCGCGGCGAACTGCACGGCAGGCCGTGGCGGCCGCGCTCGCCGCACGATTCAGTGAGCCAACGCGTGGCGCTGGTGCCGGAAGAGCGACGTAAAGAGGGTATTTTTATCGACGAGTCAGTGGCGATGAATCTCAGCGTCAGCGCCGACAGCAGCTTTTCGCGCTGGAGCCTGTTTGGCCATCGCCAGGCGTGGCGCTGGGCGGAAGCGGTGATCGCGCGTCTGAACGTGCGCACCACCGGCCCGGGGCAGCCGCTGCGCCGCCTCTCCGGCGGCAACCAGCAGAAGATCGCCATCGGCAAGTGGCTGCGCAGCCACGCCGACGTGCTGATTTTTGATGAGCCGACCAAAGGGGTCGATATCAAGGCGAAAACCGAACTGTTCCGCTTAATTAGCGGTCTGGCGCAGGAAGGCAAAGGGGTGATTTACGCCTCTGGCGAATTTTCCGAGCTGGTTGGGCTGTGCGACCGAATTTGCGTGCTCTGGGATGGACGCATCGTGGCCGAGCTGGACGGGCGCGCGGCCACCGAAGAGACGCTTCTGCTTTATTCCACTGGAGGAACCCCTGCGTGAGCAGCAAAGAGATTACCCTGACCGCGGCGACGCCGCTGCGCCATCGACTGTTCGACTTCCTCTATAAGTGGGGCATGCTGATCACGGTCGCCCTGCTGATCGCCGGCTTCGGCATCGCCTCCGACAGTTTTCTCGAGCCCAACAACATCATCAATATCCTGCGCTCTATCGCCATCGTGACGGTGATCGCCGTGGGGGTCTCGGTGTCGCTGACCGTCGGCGGCTTCGATCTGTCGGTCGGCTCCACCGCCTCGCTGGCCAACGCGCTGGTGATCTCGCTGTTCGTCTGGTACGGCATGAACAGCGTCGAGGCGATTGCGCTCACCCTGGCGCTCTGCACGCTGATCGGGCTGTTCAACGCCTTTCTGATCGTGATGCTGCGCATTCCCGATATGCTGGCGACGCTCGCCACGCTGTTTATTATCCAGGGCGTCGCGATGACCTATAGCTTCGGTGGTTCGATCACGGAAAACATGGTGATGCCGAGCGGCGATATGGCGGAAGGCACGATTCCGGCGGCCTTCGGCCTGCTCGGCCAGGTGCCGGTGATCGTCATTATTATGCTGGTGGTGACCGTTGTGGCGCAGCTGGCGCTGTCGCTCACCACCCACGGCCGCCGCATGTACGCGCTGGGCGGCAACCCGGAAGCGGCGCGCCTCTCCGGCATCCGCACCACGCGCTACCGCGTGCTGGCCTATGTGATCGCCTCGCTGCTGGCGGGCCTGGGCGGCATTCTGCTGGCGTCGCGCATCGGCTCGTCGCAGGTCAATGCCGGCGGCGGCTACCTGATGGACGCCGTGGCGGCCGCCTGGATCGGCCTGTCGCTGGCGGGTGCCGGCAAGCCCAATGCGCTCGGTACGCTGGTAGGCGCGGTGCTGCTCGGCGTGCTGCAAAACGGGCTGGTGATGCTCTCCGTTCCCTATTACGCCATGGACATTATTAAAGGACTGGTGCTGGCTCTGGCACTGGCGATGACCTACGTTCAGCGCCGCTAACGCTGATTAACCTGGAAAAAGACAATGAAAAAGATAACGCTCTCTCTGCTGGCCGCAAGCCTGTTCGCCGCCAGCGCCGTCGCTGATACGGTTGTCCCTGTGCCTGCGGCCATCGCCAGTCACCAGGGACCGGTGCGCATTGCGGTGATCCGCAACCTGGGCTCCGACGATAACACCACGCAGTTTGTCG
The DNA here is from genome assembly GCF_031844285.1 of Enterobacter sp. BRE11. Lineage (NCBI taxonomy): Bacteria > Pseudomonadati > Pseudomonadota > Gammaproteobacteria > Enterobacterales > Enterobacteriaceae > Enterobacter > Enterobacter sp. BRE11. Next base: position 87,131 of record NZ_JAUZUX010000020.1, on the reverse strand, counting down.
CGGGCGCCATTCAGGAGGGCCGCAAGCTGGGCTTTAAGGTCAGCACCTTCCTCAGCAACGGCGACGACGCGCGTTTCCAGGACTTCGTGAACCAGGCGATCAGCCAGAAGTATGACGGCATTATTCTGTCGCACGGCAAAGCGCCCTACGCCAGCGGTCTGGTGAAGCGCGTCGCCGACGCGGGCATTAAAGTGTCGGTGTTCGACACCCCGGTTGATGCGCCGATCCCCGGCGTGACCGTCACCGCGCAGGATGACGCCTCTCTGGCGCAGGCGTCGCTCGGCCAGCTGAACAAAGATTTCAACGGCAAGGCCAATATCGTCAAGCTGTGGGTTGCCGGTTTCCCGGCAATGGAGCGCCGTCAGGTGGTGTATGAGAAGTTGCTGAAGGAGAATCCAGGCATTCATCAGCTGGAGTCGATCGGCGCGGTCTCCTCCGACGTGCAGGGCGATACCGCCAATAAGATCGGCGCGATCCTGGCAAAGTACCCGAAAGGTAAGATCGATGCGATCTGGGGGGCGTGGGACGCCTTTAGCCAGGGTGCCTATAAGGCGCTGCAGGAGAACGGCCGCACCGAGATCAAGCTCTACAGCATTGACGTTTCTAACCAGGATCTGCAGCTGATGCGCGAAAAGAATAGCCCGTGGGTGCAGACGGTCGCGGTCGATCCGAAAACCATCGGCGCGGTGAATATGCGCCTGGTGGCGAATAAGATCGCCGGCGAAGCCACGCCCGCCAGCTACGATTTTAAAGGCGCCTCTATCTCTCAGCAGCAGCTGAACAGCCAGCAGGGCGCGATTAACGTGGCGTCGCTGAACAAGATCGTCCCCGGCTGGGGCGGCAATAACGATTTCGTCGCGCCGTGGTTCGCGACGCTGGAAGCGAAATACAAAAAGTAAAACAGAAAGCGGCCTGAGGATGAATGCCTGTCAGTAAAGGTCATTTTCAGGTAAGGCCGCTGTTTTCTCAAAATGGCGGCCCTTTCTTATACGCAGGTGAGCTGTTGGGGCGGGCCAGCAGGCTGGTGCCACTCTGGGGCGGGCATTTCGCAGCGCTGAACAGAGTGAGTCTGCCAGGAGAGCCCGCAGGGAAGCGGGCGAAAGGTGGGCTGGAACAGGGATGTTCCATCCCACCGGTCCGTCAGGCAGATGAATGACGTGAAGGGACCGCGTCAGCGGCGCGAGGACCGCCAGCCCCAGAGTGGCACCAGACTGCGTTATCATCCCATGCTTAACTGACAAGCATTAGCCTGAAGGCCGTATTTCTACCGCATCGCGCCGCCGATCTTCAGCGTCGCGGCGATATTGCGCGCCGCCAGCCGCAGATTGGTCTCGGCATTCGTCAGCGCCTCCTCCAGCGTACAGATGCTGTAAAGCACGCTGAATACCGCGTCCAGACCGTGCTGATGCACCACGCCGACATCCGCCGTCAGGCTGCCGGCAATGCCGATCACCGGCTTATTAAACTGCTTCGCCACCTGCGCCACGCCAATCGGCACCTTGCCGTTGATGCTCTGGCTGTCGATACGCCCTTCGCCGGTGATCACCAGCGAAGCGTCTTTGACCTGCTCCGCCAGCCCGAGCGCCTCGGTGACGATTTCAATGCCGCGCCGCAAATCCGCCTGGCAGAAGGCGTGCAGCGCCGCGCCCATGCCGCCCGCCGCGCCGCCGCCGGGAATATGCAGCACGTCGATATCGAGATCGCGCTGAATAATCGCCGCATAGTGCGCCAGCGCGCTGTCCAGCTGCTCGACGAGCTGCGGCGTCGCGCCTTTCTGCGGGCCGAAGATAGCTGACGCACCGTCGCGGCCGGTCAGCGGGTTAGTGACGTCACACGCCACTTCGAAACGGCACTGCCGCACGCGCGCGTCCAGCCCGCTAATATCAATTTTTGCCAGTAAAGGCAGCGCGCCGCCGCCGAAGCCGATATCGTTCTGCTGCGCATCCAGCAGCCGCGCGCCCAGCGCCTGCATCATGCCCGCGCCGCCGTCGTTGGTGGCGCTGCCGCCGATGCCGATAATGATATGCCCGACCCCCTTGTCCAGCGCGCTCTTGATCAGCTCGCCGGTGCCGAACGAGGTGGTGGTGAGAGGATTGCGCTGCGCGGCGGGCACCAGCTCCAGCCCACTGGCGGCCGCCATTTCGATAAAGGCGGTGCGCGCGTCGCCGGAGAGGCCGTAGAAGGCGTCGACCGGCGCGCCGAGCGGTCCGGTGACGCGCAGGTTGACGATGCTCCCTGCCGTCGCCGCCACCATCGCCTCAACCGTGCCTTCGCCGCCGTCGGCAACCGGTATCTTCACGTAGGTGGCGTCAGGAAAAATCTCGCGGAAGCCCGCCTCAATCGCGGTTGCCACCCCTGAGGCGGATAAACTCTCTTTGTATGAATCCGGTGCGATTACGATTTTCATAGGCAATCCAGGCGCTGTTGATAGACGGTTCATCATCCGTGATGGCGCAGTGCAGCGGCCGCGCCGGCCGCTGCGACGCGTTAACGGGTTATCTCAACCTTGGCTAATTTTTCATAATAGCAGGCAAGCGCGCTATGGTCGGCGTTGCCCTGGCCGTCGTTGCGCAACGCCTGCATCATCTCCATCACTGCGGCGGTGAGCGGCAGATGGGCGCCGATGCCGTGCGAGGTATCAAGCGCGTTGGCCAGATCCTTAATATGCAGGTCGATGCGGAAGCCCGGCTTGAAGTTGCGATCCAGCACCATCGGCGCTTTAGCGTCGAGCACGGTGCTGCCCGCCAGCCCGCCGCGGATCGCCTGATGGACCAGCTCGGGATTAACGCCCGCCTTAGTCGCCAGCGACAGCGCTTCCGACATCGCCGCGATATTGAGCGCCACAATCACCTGGTTCGCCAGCTTGGTGACGTTGCCCGCGCCGATATCGCCGGTGTGCACCACCGATCCCGCCATCGCCTTCATGATCTCGTAGCAGCGATCGAAGACCGCTTTGTCGCCGCCCACCATCACGGAAAGCGTGCCTTCGATCGCTTTCGGCTCGCCGCCGCTCACCGGCGCATCGAGCATTTTAATGCCCTTCTCCGCCAGCGCGTCATGCACCTCGCGACTGGCGAGCGGCGCGATAGAACTCATATCAATGACGATCAGGCCTGGCTTCGCGCCGTCGATGATGCCGTTTTCGCCCAGGCAAACCTCTTTCACCTGCGGCGAGTTGGGCACCATGGTGATCACCACGTCAACCTGTTCCGCTACCTCTTTCGGCGATGTCGCCACGGTGGCGCCCAGCGCGGTCAGTTCCGCTTCGTTGCTGGCGTTGTGATCGCGCACCACCAGAGAATAACCGGCTTTCACCAGGTTTTTACTCATCGGTTTGCCCATAATGCCGAGGCCGATAAATCCAATTTTCATTGCCTTTCCCCTTCGTCAGTTACTTCTTAAATTTGTCGCACAGCGCCTGCGTCGCGTTGCGGAAGACCCCTAAGTCGCTGCCCACCGCCACGAAGCTGGCGCCCCATTCGAGATAGCGGCGCGCGTCGGCTTCGACCGGCGCGAGGATGCCGCTCGGCTTGCCCGCCGCTCTGGCGCGCTCGAAGACATGCTTAATCACCTTCAGCACCTCAGGGTGCGCAGGCTGGCCGAGATAGCCGAGCGCGGCGGAGAGATCGCCTGGCCCGACGAAGATGCCGTCGACGCCCTCTACCGCGGCGATGGCGTCGATATTGTCGACCGCCTGCTGGGTTTCAATCTGCACCAGCACCGTGATGTTGTCGTTCACCGTGGCGTTGTAGTCGGGCAGCGTGCCGTACATATTGCTGCGGTGCGACACCGAGACGCCGCGAATGCCAGCGGGTGGATAGCGGGTCGAGGCCACGGCGCGCAGCGCCTCCTCTTCCGTTTCCACAAATGGGATCAGGAAGTTGTAGAAACCGATATCCAGCAGGCGCTTGATGATCACCGGTTCGTTGCAGGGCGGACGCACCACCGGCGCGCTGACGCTACCCTTGAGCGCCATCAGCTGCGGCACGAAGGTGGTAATGTCGTTGGGCGCATGTTCGCCGTCCAGCACCAGCCAGTCGAAACCGGCCAGGCCGAGCACTTCAGTGGTGACAGGGTTCGCCAGCGCGCACCAGCTGCCGATCAGGGTTTCTCCTGCCAGCAGACGACGGCGAAATGCGTTCGGCCAGGCTGTGTTACTCATCATCTCTTCTCCCGTTACAACTGCTCCCCGCAGGGAGCCTAAAAGTTAGCGCACCAGACAGGGACGTTTATTGTCGAAGGTCCAGTTCGGTACCAGAAACTGCATCGCCTGCGCATCGTCGCGCGCGCCCAGCCCATGTTTTTGATAAAGCGCGTTGGCCTGCATCACCTGATCCATATCCAGCTCGACGCCCAGCCCCGGCTTCTGCGGCACCTGCACCATGCCGCCTTTGATCTGCAGCGGCTCTCTGGTCAGGCGCTGGTTGCCCTCCTGCCAGATCCAGTGGGTGTCGATGGCGGTAATGGCGCCTGGCGCGGCGGCGGCGACGTGGGTGAACATCGCCAGCGAGACGTCGAAGTGGTTGTTGGAGTGCGAGCCCCAGGTCAGGCCGAAGTCGTGGCACATCTGCGCCACGCGCACCGAGCCCTGCATGGTCCAGAAGTGCGGGTCGGCCAGCGGAATATCGACCGACTGCAGCGACAGCGTATGGCCCATCTGCCGCCAGTCGGTGGCGATCATATTGGTGGCGGTCGGCAGGCCGGTGGCGCGGCGGAACTCCGCCATCACCTCGCGGCCGGAATAGCCCTGCTCGGCGCCGCACGGATCTTCCGCATAGGCCAGCACCCCTTTCAGCTGCTTGCCGAGCAGGATCGCCTCGTTGAGCGACCAGGCGCCGTTGGGATCGAGCGTAATGCGTGCCTCTGGAAAGCGCTTCGCCAGCGCGGTCACCGCCTCCGCCTCTTCGCCGCCGCGCAGCACGCCGCCCTTGAGCTTGAAGTCGTTAAAGCCGTACTTGTCATACGCCGCCTCGGCCAGCCGCACCACCGCGTCCGGCGTCAGCGCCTCTTCGTGGCGCAGGCGATACCAGTCGCAGGCCTCATCTTCCTGGCTCTGGTAGGGCAGCGCGGTCTTTTTACGATCGCCGACGTAAAACAGGTAGCCGAGCATCTCGACGCGGTCGCGCTGCTGCCCGTCGCCCAGCAGCGTAGCGACGTTGACCTGCAGATGCTGGCCCAGCAGATCGAGCAGCGCCGCCTCAATGCCGGTGACCACGTGAATGGTGGTGCGCAGGTCAAAAGTCTGGCTGCCGCGTCCCGACGAATCGCGGTCGGCGAAGGTGCTGCGCACCAGGCTGAGTACGTTTTTGTACTCGCCAACCGTTTTGCCGATCACCAGCGCCGCCGCATCCTCCAGCGTCTGGCGGATTTTCTCGCCGCCGGGGATTTCGCCGACGCCGGTGTGGCCCGCGTTATCTTTGATAATCACAATATTGCGGGTGAAAAAAGGCGCGTGCGCGCCGCTCAGGTTGAGCAACATGCTGTCATATCCGGCGACCGGAATAACCTGCATTGCTGTGACTTTCGGTGTCGAACTCATCTCCTGCTCCTTACGCTGTGGCGCGGCCGAATGCCGGGCGCTTACGGTCGAACGTCCAACCGGGAATCAGATACTGCATGGCGGTGGCGTCGTTACGCGCGCCCGCCGGCAGCGATTTAAAGAGGTCGTTGGCCTGGCGCAGCCGATCCCAGTCCAGCTCGACGCCGAGCCCCGGCGCGTCAGGCACGGCGATTTTGCCGTTGCGGATCTGCAGCGGCTCTTTGGTCAGGCGCTGGTCGCCCTCCTGCCAGATCCAGTGGGTATCGAGCGCGGTCGGATTGCCCGGCGCGGCTGCGCCAACGTGGGTAAACATCGCCAGCGAAATATCGAAGTGGTTATTGGAGTGGCAACCCCAGGTGAGCCCCCACTCGTCGCAGAGCTGCGCCACGCGCACCGCGCCGCTCAGCGTCCAGAAGTGCGGATCGGCCAGCGGAATATCGACCGCGTTGAGCATCACCGCGTGGTTCATCTCGCGCCAGTTGGTGGCGATCATATTGGTGGCGACCGGCAGCCCGGTGGCGCGGCGGAACTCCGCCATCACCTCGCGGCCGGAATAGCCCTGCTCGGCGCCGCACGGATCCTCCGCGTAGGTCAGCACCTCGCCCATGCCTTTGCAGAGGCGGATCGCCTCGTCCAGCGTCCATGCGCCGTTGGGATCGACGGTAATGCGCGCGTCTGGAAAACGCCGCTTCAGCGCCGCCGCGGAGGCAATCTCCTGCTCGCCCGGCAGCACGCCGCCTTTGAGTTTGAAATCCTTAAAGCCATATTTGTCCTGCGCCGCCTCCGCCAGACGCACCACCGCGTCGGGCGTCAGCGCCTCCTGATGGCGCAGGCGATACCAGTCGTGGTCGCCGTTCTCGCCGCTCTGGTAGGGCAGATCGGTTTTGCGGCGGTCGCCGATATAGAAGAGATAGCCCAGCACCGTCACCTCGTCGCGCTGCTGGCCGGGACCGAGCAGCTCCGCCACCGGCACGCCGAGGCACTGGCCGAGCAGGTCGAGCAGCGCCGCCTCCAGCGCGGCGACCGCGTTGACGCGCAGCTCAAAGGTCCAGGCGCCTTTGCCGAAGGTGTCGAAATCGGCCGACTGGTTGCCTTTGTGCACCTGCTGCACCAGCCGGTTCATGCGCGCCACCTGCTGGCCCTCGACCTGCGGGATCGCCTCGACCAGCGTCTGGTAGATGGTGTCGCCGCCCGGCGCTTCGCCGACGCCGGTATGCCCGGCGCTGTCGGTCAGCACCACAATATTGCGGGTAAAGCAGGCGTTGTGCGCGCCGCCGATATTCAGCAGCATGCTGTCGTATCCGGCGACCGGGATCACCTGCATGCGGGTAATCACCGGAGAGCTTTGCGTAGACATATTCCCTCCTTATGTCCGCGGTTTCAGTTCGATACGTTTGATATCGCCCGCAATCACCAGGAAGCTGAACGCGGCGACGAACGCATGGATGCCGACATAGATCAGCGCGCCTTCAAACGAACCGCTGGTGGCGATGATGTAGCCGATCGCGATCGGCGTGACGATGCCGGAAAAGTTGCCGAACATATTAAACAGGCCGCCGCTCAGGCCGCTGATCTCTTTCGGCGCGGTATCCGCCATCACCGCCCAGCCCAGCGCGCCGATGCCTTTGCCGAAGAAGGCGAGCGCCATAAAGAACACCACCACCCATTCGGTGTCGCTGTAGTTGCACATCACCATGCTGATGGAGAGCAGCATGCCGAGCACGATAGGCGTTTTGCGCGCGATGTTGAGCGAACCGGTTTTACGCATCAGGTAATCGGAGATGACGCCGCCCAGCACGCCGCCGAGGAAGCCGCACACCGCCGGAATCGAGGCGATCATCCCCGCTTTCAGGATCGACATGCCGCGCGCCTGCACCAGATAGACCGGGAACCAGGTGATAAAGAAGTAGGTGAGCGCGTTAACGCAGTACTGGCCAAGATAGATGCCCAGCATCATGCGCGAGGAGAGCAGCTGCTTGATCTGGAACCACTTCTCATCCCAGCTCACTTTTTGCTGCGCCTTTTTCGCATCCATATTGATCAGCGCGCCGCCCTGCTCCATATACTCCAGCTCAGCTTTATTCACGCCAGGATGGTCGTTGGGATCGTGGATCACTTTCAGCCAGACAAAGCTGAGAATGATGCCGAGGCCGCCCATAAACCAGAACACGTGCGCCCAGCCCACCTCGGCCACCAGCCAGCCCATGATCGGCGCAAAAATTACCGTGGCGAAATACTGCGCGGAGTTGAAAATTGCCACCGCGGTGCCGCGCTCCTGCGCCGGGAACCAGGCCGCGACGATACGGCTGTTGCCCGGGAACGACGGCGCTTCAGCCAGGCCGACCATAAAGCGCAGCAGAAACAGCGAAACGATAATGCCGAAGCCGCTGAAGATATCGACGAAGCCCTGCAGCAGAGTAAAAAGCGACCAGAGGAAGATACTCCAGAAGTAGACGCGTTTTGATCCAAAGCGGTCCAGCAGCCAGCCGCCTGGGATCTGGCCGATAACATAGGCCCACGAGAACGCCGAGAAGATGTAGCCCAGTCCAACCGCGTCGAGGCCGATATCTTTCGACATGGCGGAACCGGCGATGGAAATGGTGGCGCGGTCGCCGTAGTTGAACGAGGTGACGATAAACAACATCACCACGATCCAGTAGCGGGCGTTGGTGCGCTTCTGCACCGCTTCCGCCGTCTGGCTGTAACTATTCATGATGCACTCCTGAAATATAGCGTTTGCTACATTCGCTCTGACTGCATACACATCGCGTTGGGTATCAGAGAGAAGTCGGGTTAAACACGGCGATTTTTTATAGGGGCAAACCGATAGTGCGTCGTGACGAATAACCTAACGTCGTATAACGAAAGCCAGTATAGGAATGACAAAAGGCGGAGGCACTGGAAGAACGCCTGACAATAACGGCCCGAATGCACGCATTATCTGGCAGTTGCACAGTCGACTGCGGCGCGCCTCACGGAACCCGGTTTTTCCCGTCTGAAATGGCGATTAATTGAGCAAAGGTCGACGCCTTTGTGAGACTCTTCACTTGCTTTTGGATAAGAGAACTAAAAAGCAGCGTAAATGGAGGAAAATAGCGGACAGTTGCACAATGCGGCGGGCAACCTGCATTCATATACTAAGGCTGGCAAATCCGATGTGCGACATCAGAAACGATAACGCGCCGCCACGTACGGCGCGCCGGGCCGCTGACCCGGCCAGCAAAGGCACTTTATTAATGACTCGCGTATGCATGACTGGAAGGTGAGCGATGAACCGAATTCTCAATGAGCCGCCGCTTTATATCAAAGTCCATGAAGATGACAATGTCGCTATCGTGGTCAACAACCAGGGGCTGCCAGCAGGCACGACCTTTCCCGACGGGCTGACGCTGACGGAGCATGTGCCGCAGGGGCATAAAGTGGCGCTCGCCGCGATTCCGCAGGGCGCGGCCATTTTCCGCTATGGCGAAGTGATCGGCTATGCGCTGCGTGATATCGCGCAAGGCGGCTGGATCGACGAGTCGCTGGTGGCGCTGCCCGAAGCGCCACCGCTCGCCAGCCTGCCGCTGGCGACTAACGTGCCGCCCGAGATGCCGCCGCTGGAAGGCTACACCTTTGAAGGCTACCGCAACGCGGATGGCAGCGTCGGCACGCGTAACCTGCTCGGCATTACCACCAGCGTGCACTGCGTGGCGGGCGTGGTGGACCATGTGGTGCAGATTATCGAGCGCGATCTGCTGCCGAACTATCCGAACGTCGATGGCGTCGTGGCGCTCAACCACCTTTACGGCTGCGGCGTGGCGATTAACGCGCCGGCGGCGGTGGTGCCGATCCGCACCATTCATAACCTGGCGCTGAACGCCAACTTCGGCGGCGAAATCATGGTGGTGAGCCTCGGCTGCGAGAAGCTACAGCCCGAGCGTCTGCTGACCGGCACCAGCGATGTGCAGCCGATCTCGCTGGACGATAGCGACATTGTGCGCTTGCAGGATGAGCGCCATATCGGCTTCGGCGCGATGGTGCAAGAGATCCTCAGCGTGGCGAAAAAACATCTTGAGCGCCTCAACCGCCGCCAGCGCGAAACCTGCCCCGCCTCCGCGCTGATTGTCGGCACGCAGTGCGGCGGCAGCGACGCCTTTTCCGGCGTGACCGCCAATCCCGCCGTGGGCTTCGCCTCCGATCTGCTGGTGCGCTGCGGCGCAACGGTGATGTTTTCGGAAGTGACCGAAGTGCGCGACGCGATCCATCTGCTGACGCCGCGCGCCATTAATGAAGAGGTGGGCAAGCGACTGCTGGAAGAGATGGCGTGGTATGACGACTATCTCGACCAGGGCCAGACCGACCGCAGCGCCAACCCTTCGCCCGGCAATAAAAAGGGCGGACTGGCGAACGTGGTGGAAAAAGCGCTGGGATCGATCGCCAAGTCGGGCCGCAGCGCCATTGTCGAGGTGCTGTCGCCGGGTCAGCGCCCGACGCGGCGCGGGCTGATCTACGCCGCCACGCCCGCCAGCGATTTTGTCTGCGGCACCCAGCAGATGGCGTCGGGCATTACGCTGCAGGTCTTTACCACCGGGCGCGGCACGCCTTACGGTCTGGCGGCCATTCCGGTGATCAAGATGGCGACGCGCAACGCGCTGGCCGATCGCTGGCACGACCTGATGGATATCAACGCCGGCACTATCGCTACGGGCGAGGAGACTATCGAGCAGGTCGGCTGGCGGCTTTTCCACCTGATACTGGATATCGCCAGTGGCCGCCAGCAAACCTGGTCGGACCGCTGGGGTATTCGCAATCAGCTGGCGGTATTTAATCCGGCGCCGGTGACCTGATAAAGGCGCGCGCTGCGCGGCGGCAGCGCGCGATTAACTCACAGCGCTTTTCCCCAGGCCTCGACCCAGGGTGAGGTGACCGTCTCCGGCTCAGGATCTTCGGTTGCGTCCACCAGCAGCACTTCGCCGACGCGCTGCGCGCCCTGCTCCTGCAACAGCGCGTCAAAGCTTTTACCCGCCCCGCAAAAATGATCGTAGCTGCTGTCGCCGAGCGCGATGACGCCGTAACGCAGCGTCGGCTGATAGCCCAGCTTATCTTTCACGTCGTGATAAAGCGCAGCGATGTTGTCGGGGAAATTGCCCTGGCCGGTGGTCGAGGTGATCACCAGCGCGACGTCGCCGCCGTACGCCTGCCACTGCGCGAGGGTCGGATCGTCATAGAGCGCAACCTCGTGCCCCTGCGCCTGTAAAACAGGCTGCGCCTCTTCCGCCACCAGCAGCGCGTTACCGTATACCGTACCTACAAAAATGCCAATCTTCGCCATGTGCCTGCTCCTTAAGCTGAGGTGCTATCCTCGCCTGCCGCGACCGCAAACTCAAGCCCTGCGGCGGCGAACGCCGCCTGCCAGCCGAACTCGCTGGCCAGCCGCTGCCAGACCGCATCCAGCCCGGCGCGGATCACCAGCGGTTCGCCGGTTACCGGGTGCGTCAGCGCCAGGCTGCTGGCGTGCAGCATCAGGCGGTCGGCGCCGAAATGCTGCGCCGCGCCGCGATTTTGCCGCAGATCGCCGTGGGTGGTGTCGCCGATAATAGGGTGGCGCAGATGCGCCATATGGCGGCGCAGCTGATGCTTGCGGCCCGTGTGCGGCGAGAGCTGCATCAGGCTGTAGCGCGCGCTGGGATAGCGGCCAATCGCTACTGGCATTTCCGCCCAGGCCAGCGCCTGATAGTCGGTCACCGCCGGCTGCGGCGCACGCGCTTCCGTAGCGAACTTATCGGCGATCTTGTCCAGCTCTTCCACCAGCGGATAGTCGAGCGTGCCGCTCTCCTGCAGCCAGCCGCGCGTCACCGCGTGGTAGGTTTTCCGCATCTGATGCTGCTCGAACTGCTGCGACAGCAGGCGCCCGACTTCGCTGGAGAGGCCCATCAACAACACGCCGGAGGTTGGGCGATCAAGCCGATGCGCGGTAAAGACGTGCTGGCCGATCTGGTCGCGCACGGTCTGCATCACCACCACCTTCTCTTTGCGATCCAGCCAGCTGCGATGCACCAGCCAGCCGGCAGGTTTATTGACCGCCACCAGCCATTCATCCTGATAGATAATCTCCAGCATCAGGCGGGGTCGTCCATAAACAGCGCGTCGAGCTGGGTCAGGCTATGCAAAATTGGCGCATGACCCGGCGTGGTGGCGGGCAGCGCGACTTCAAAATAGGGGGCGACAGCGAAATTTTGCGGCAGCGGCTGCTGCGCGGCGACAAGTGCCCGCATACGCGGAATAAGCACCCACTGGAGCCATTCGAGCGGCTCCAGCGTGTCGAGACAGAAAGGCTGGCTGCTGGCGAGCGCGCTGGCGGACGGGGGCGTTTCCTGCCAGTGATGGTGATCGCGCAGCAGCGCTTCAAGCTGCTCCAGCCGTTGTAACAGTAAAGGGGTCATAGGTCACCTCCAGCGAGCGGTAAATTCGGGCCGCAAGCATACCACCGCCAGACACGGGCGCAAAAAAAGGGAGCACTGTTAAAACAGTGCTCCCGGTTCGTTTGCAGCTTTCCCGCTACTTAGATGCTCCCTGCCTCATCCGTGACAACTTTTCCTGTACGCCATCCTGCGCTTATCGTCCTGACAACTCCTTTAGCTTCCAGGCCCACCGCGCATCATGTGCGGCTCTCATTCTCCTTCCTGGAGGTGTCCCTGACTCTCTCCTGAGTATCCTGCTTCATCCTGAAGCCTTCCGTGTGACGTAAACTCCGTTACGGTCCCGCCTCCTGGCATGACGTATCCTGACGCTATCTTCAATCCTCTGGCTTCCTGCCAACTGCTGACTATTCTGGCAGAGGGCGCTGAATAAACAAGGTACTAAACAGCGTTACTTTATATGTTTATAGACCAAATTTAGGAGTAATGCCATTAAGTCAATGATTCACAATATTTTTACATTACAGACTTCTGGACGCCTCTTGAGAATAATGCCAATCTCTCACACTACATGTAAGAGATATCTCACAATTTCACTGGCGATTATCTGCAAAGCCCGGTATAACCACCTGTAAATTCTTAAGAAACGTCTGAGCATTTTCCGCCAGAATTTCACGTTTTTTGGTGCCGGGTTGTTCAAGAATGACCTCGCCGGTCAGATTGCAAATCGAGACGATCTCCTGCTCCGATTCAGTGGCGGCGATAAAGAGCGTCGGCGTCTGTTTCAGGCGGCGCTTCATGATCAGATGCCCGATCAGATTCTCCTGCAGCCGCAAAAAATCCTCTTCGCTCCAGACCTGCAGCAGCGACAGCTCAAGGTGCGCAAAGCGCGCCGCCATGTCGCCCGCAAACTGCGCGGTATAAAAAGCGGCAATATCCTCCTGAAGCGTGATCTCCAGCGCGCGCTCTACCGCCTCCAGCGTGGTGGGTAGGGTAAAGGGCTGCGGCTGCCACCATATCTCATCAGCCTGGGTGGCGATAATACAGGGCGACGGCACGCCATAAAGTGCCTGGCTGGCGGGCGCGTGGCCGGTGCGCTGTTGCCAGGCGTCGCAGTAGCGGGCGGTAAATTCGCGCAGGGCATCCATGGTCTGTTGCATCACTCTTTTTCTCACGTCTGATGGGTTACACTTATCCACTTTGTTTTGTATCACGGGTAACCGCTATGTCTTTATATGAAAAGGATCAGGCGCTGAGCAGCCTGACCCTGGGCAAACCTACAGCCTACCACGATCGGTACGATCCCAGCCTGCTTCAGGCGGTGCCGCGCAGCCTGAACCGCACGCCGCTGGGGCTTACATCCGATTCGCTGCCCTTTACCGGCGCGGATATCTGGACGCTTTACGAACTCTCCTGGCTTAACAGCAAGGGCGTGCCGCAGGTGGCGCTGGGCGAAGTGGTGCTGAACGCCACCAGCGAACATCTTATCGAGTCGAAAAGTTTTAAGCTCTACCTTAACAGCTTTAACCAGACGCGCTTCGATAACTGGGGCGACGTGCGCCAGACGCTCGAGCGCGACCTTAGCGCCTGCGCGCAGGGCGAGGCCAGCGTCGCGCTGTTCCGCCTGAGCGAAATCGAGGGCCAGCCCATCGGGCAGTTTAGCGGTTACTGCATCGACGAGCAGGATATCGCCATCACGGACTACAGCTTCAATGCCGACTACCTTGCCGGTGCGGCGGGCGGCGACGTCGTGGAAGAGACGCTGGTCAGCCATCTGCTGAAATCCAACTGTTTGATCACCAACCAGCCCGACTGGGGTTCGGTGATGATCCGCTACAAAGGCCCGCGCATCGACCGCGAAGCCCTGCTGCGCTACCTGATCTCCTTCCGCCAGCACAATGAGTTCCACGAGCAGTGCGTGGAGCGCATCTTTAACGATCTGATGCGCTTCTGCCAGCCGCAGCAGCTTACCGTCTATGCGCGCTACACGCGCCGCGGCGGTCTGGATATCAATCCGTGGCGCAGCAACGTGCCTTTTACGCCGGGATATTCCCGTCTGACGCGTCAGTAGCTTTGCGAGGCCTCTCGCAGCCTGCGCGTCAAAGGTTGCGTTCCCCTTGAGCATTGAGGGTCGACAAGGCACTCTGGTTGAGGCGGCGATCGGAGGATCGCCGACCAGGGATTTTCGCCACCGCAACGGCGGTGTCATTAGTCACCCAGGCGGGTGTAACGGAGTTCATTTGATTACGCATATCAGCCCTCTTGGCTCGATGGATCTGCTCTCTCAGCTGGAAGTGGACATGCTCAAGCGCACGGCGAGCAGCGACCTTTACCAGCTGTTTCGCAACTGTTCTCTTGCCGTCCTGAATTCAGGCAGCCAGACCGACAGCAGCCACGAACTGCTTTCCCGCTTTGAAAATTTCGACATCAACGTGCTGCGCCGTGAACGCGGCGTTAAGCTGGAACTGATCAATCCGCCGGAAGAGGCGTTTGTCGACGGACGTATTATTCGTTCGCTGCAGGCCAACCTGTTTGCCGTGCTGCGCGATATTCTGTTTGTGAACGGCCAGCTGACGATCGCCGGCATGGAAGAGGCGCCACCGGATGATTCGGCGCATATCACTAACCAGGTTTTCTCTATCCTGCGCAACGCTCGCGCGCTGCATATTGGGGAATACCCGAATACCGTTGTCTGCTGGGGCGGCCACTCCATTAACGCGGTAGAGTACCAGTACTGCCGCAACGTCGGCACCCAGCTGGGCCTGCGCGAGCTGAATATCTGCACCGGCTGCGGGCCGGGCGTGATGGAGGCGCCAATGAAAGGCGCCGCGGTAGGCCATGCGCAGCAGCGCTATCGCGACAGCCGCTTTATCGGCCTGACCGAGCCGTCGATTATCGCCGCAGAGCCGCCGAATCCGCTGGTGAACGAACTTATCATCATGCCGGATATCGAAAAACGCCTGGAAGCCTTTGTGCGCATCGCGCACGGCATCATTATTTTCCCGGGCGGCGTGGGCACGGCGGAAGAGCTGCTCTACCTGCTGGGCATTATGATGAATCCGCAGAACCACGAGCAGGTACTGCCGCTGATCCTGACCGGCCCGCAGGAGAGCGCCGACTACTTCCACGTGCTGGACGACTTTATCGTCAACACGCTGGGCGAAGCGGCCCGTCGTCACTATAAGATCATTATCGACGACGCCGCCGAAGTGGCGCGCCTGATGAAGAAAGCGATGCCGCAGGTGAAGGAGTATCGCCGCGAAACCGGCGACGCCTACAGCTTCAACTGGTCAATTCGCATCTCGCCCGATCTGCAGAAGCCGTTTCTGCCAACGCATGAAAATATGGCCAACCTCAATCTCTACACCAGCCAGCCGGCGGAGCAGCTGGCGGCAGATCTGCGTCGCGCCTTCTCCGGCATCGTCGCCGGAAACGTGAAAGAGATCGGTATACGGGAAATCCGCGAAAAGGGACCTTATAAGCTGCACGGCGAGCCGGACATTATGCGCCGCATGGATGAGCTGCTGCAGGGCTTCGTCGCTCAGCACCGCATGAAGCTGCCGGGCACCGCCTACATCCCCTGCTACGAAATCATTAAATAAACCGCAAGGAAGGCAGCCTTGCCGGGCTGCCGTTTAGCTTATGTCATTTCACCTTCTTATTGTGGACGCGCTCAATCTGATACGTCGTCTGCACGCAGTACAGGGATCGCCCTGCGCCGAGGGTTGCGTCGCGGCGCTGCGCCAGCTTCTGGGGCATACGCAGCCAACCCACGTCGTGGCGGTATTCGACAGCGAACAGCGTCACCAGGGCTGGCGGCATCAGCTGCTGCCGGACTATAAAAGCGGCCGACCGCCGATGCCGGAGGATCTGCATGCCGAACTGCCCGCGCTGCAGGAGGCGTTCCGCCACCTCGGCGTCAGCTGCTGGATCGCCGAAGCGGATGAAGCGGACGACCTGGCCGCTACGCTGGCGGTAAAAATGGCGCAGGCGGGCCATCAGGCGACCATCGTCTCTACCGACAAAGGCTACTGTCAGCTGCTGGCGCCGCAGATCCGCATCCGCGACTACTTTCAAAAGCGCTGGCTGGATCTGCCTTTTATCGAAAATGCGTTCGGCGTTGCACCGCAGCGGCTGCCTGATTACTGGGGGCTGTGCGGCATCAGCAGCAGCAAGATCCCCGGCGTGGCGGGCATCGGACCGAAAAGCGCAAAAACGCTGCTGCAAACGTTTGGTTCGCTGGAGGCGATCTATGCGCAGCTTCATGAGGTGCCGGAGAAGTGGCGCGCGAAGCTGGAGGCCGGACGTGAGTCTGCCTTTATCAGCCGACAGGTTGCGATGCTGAAGCAGGATTTAGTGCTGCAGGGGAATCTGAAAACGCTGCGCTACGAAGGCCAGGCGCCGCAGCGCCCGGCCTGACGCTTAACGTTCGTCGCGGCGGCCCGGTATGGCGCCCCAGATGCGGCGAATATGCACCGTGACCTCTTCGCGGTCATGGTAGAGCTGGCGGGCACGAATCTGCGCGTTGATGCCCTGCGCCTTCAGCGCCTCGTCAATCATCGCCAGGTTCTGCGTCACCTCTTCATAGCGCTTTTTCATCGGCAGCTTAAGGTTAAAAATCGCCTCGCGGCACCAGCCGTTGACCAGCCATTCCGTCATCAGGCTAGCGACGCGCACCGGCTTCTCGACCATATCGCACACCAGCCAGTCATTGTTGTTGCGCGTCGGGCGAAACTTAAAGCCGTCTTCGCGGCAGTGGGTGACCTGCCCGGTATCCATCAGGCTCGGCGCCATCGGGCCGTTATCCACAGCGTCAACCCACATGCTGCGCTTCACCAGCTGGTAGGTCCAGCCGCCGGGACAGGCGCCAAGATCGACCGCACGCATGCCGCCCGCCAGGCGCTCATCCCACTCGTCGGCGGGAATAAAGACATGAAACGCCTCTTCCAGCTTCAGGGTGGATCGGCTCGGCGCATCGGCCGGAAACTTCAGGCGTGGAATGCCCATATAGAACGGCGAGTTGTTGCCGACCACAGAGTAGCCGACGTAACAGGCACCTGGCGCGATAAAGAAGACGTGCACCACCGGGCGCTTCGGGCTTTCGTAGTTAAGCAGGATCCCCGCGTCGCGCAGGCTGGCGCGCAGCGGCACGGTAAACTTGCGGCAAAACTTCGTCAGCTCTTTCGCTTCGTTAGTATCGGGTACCTCGACGCGCAGTTCGCCGCCCTTCTCCACTACGCCGGTCAGCATGCCGACAATCGGCGCGATACGATCGTCCGGCGGCAGATCTTTCAGCAGCTCGCCGACCACCAGCATCTGGCGGGCGAAGATCAGCGTATCAAAAGGCAGATCGTGCGCCAGGCGATCGGCGTCTTCGTGCTGATAGCATTCGAACAGCACATAGCCGCTGTTCTCTTTTACCCGCGGGAAACCGTAGATTTCACGCTCGGCGGCGCAGGCGGCGATTTCCGCGGCGCACTCTTTTTCAAACCCTGGACGGCAATAGAGTAAAACTTTATTCATGGCGATCTGCCTTTCGTTTAAGACGCAGTGCGCCAATCAACATCAGAAACCAGCCGACCAGGAAAAAGAGGCCGCCGACCGGCGTAACAAAAACCCAAAACTTCAGATGCGACAGCGCCAGAGAGTAGAGGCTGCCGCTGAACAGCACGACGCCGAGGGCAAGAAAGGCGCTGCTCCAGTAAAACCAGAGATTGGCGCGGCGCAGCATCGCGGCGCCCAGGCCAATGACCGCCAGCGTATGGTACGCCTGATACTCGAGTCCGGTATGGATCCAGGCCATTTCGGTCGGCCCCAGAGAACGGCTTAAAACGTGGGCGCCAAAAGCGCCAAACGCCACCAGCAAAAACCCGCTGATGGCGGCAAAAATAAACATGGCACGGCTGGACATCGGACTATCCTCAAGGTGCATCTGTACATCAGGCTACAGAAACAATTAGTTAGTGTTCGTAGCGAAAGCGGAATTTTTCTTGTTCGCTGGCGGCTTTCGCGATGATCCACTGTCGAAAGGCGGCTATTTTACCCAGTTCTGCCTGACTGTCATGACAAACCAGATAAAAAGCATTTTTGCTCACCAGCACGTCGTTAAACGGACAGATCAATCGGCCAGCTTCGATTTCGCTCTGCGCCATCACGTTGTTCGCCAGCGCCACGCCCTGGCCGTGGATCGCGGCCTGCAGCACCATGGCGCTGTGGCTAAAAATGGGCCCCTGCTGAACGTTGATATGCTGCAAGCCTAGCTGCCGAATATAAGATTGCCAGTCGCGCCGCGAAGCGTCATGCAGCAGCGTGAAGCGTGACAGATCCATTGGCGTTTTCAACGGATTGTCGCCGGTCATCAGCGCGGGCGAACAGACCGGCAGCAGATATTCGGCGTACAGTTTTTCCACGCGCAGTCCTGGCCAGTTGCCGCGGCCGTAGAAAATCGCTACGTCGACGTCGTCGGCCAGCTTCTCTTCATCGCGGTCGACCGCCTGAATACGCACATCGATGCCCGGATAAGCCATATTAAAGCTGGAGAGTCGCGGCACCAGCCACTGAATGGCGAAGCTGGGCAGCAGGCTGACGGTTAAGGCGCCTTTTGCGCTACGCGCCTGAAGTTTGCGCGTCGCGTCGTTAAGCGCGGTGAAAATCTCTTTGATATCGAGATAGTAGCTTTGCCCCTCTTCCGTCAGCAGCAGCGAACGATTCCTCCGGCGAAACAGCTTAAGTCCCAGAAAATCTTCCAGCGATTTTATCTGATGGCTGACGGCGGCCTGGGTGACAAACAGCTCTTCGGCGGCTTTGGTAAAGCTGAGATGGCGCGCCGCAGCGTCAAACACGCGGAGTGCATTAAGAGGAGGAAGGCGTTTCGACATGGTTTTCCGTGCTCGGATCGGGGGTAATATAGGTGCGCTTATAAAAAGCGGTCACATATTAGTTTTAGTAATCCGAGGCATTATAAATTGTCCGTTGAGGAAGCTCCAGCAAATACCTATAGTTGCCGCACTTCCTGAGCCGGAACGAAAAGATTTCAGGATTTGTGAGTGAGTTCGCAGATTTCCGGGAAGCTTTTGGCTTGTGGTCGTGATGTTGTGTTTGCATTTTGATCTGACGCTTGCAGATCAAGCTTTTAATTCCTGTAGATTT
Source organism: Enterobacter sp. BRE11 (assembly GCF_031844285.1). Taxonomy (NCBI): domain Bacteria; kingdom Pseudomonadati; phylum Pseudomonadota; class Gammaproteobacteria; order Enterobacterales; family Enterobacteriaceae; genus Enterobacter; species Enterobacter sp. BRE11. Next base: position 68,042 of record NZ_JAUZUX010000020.1, on the reverse strand, counting down.
ACCCTGTCTGTCCATAGTGATTTTGAATAGCACCGCAAACTGCGGTGCTTTTTTTTTGCCTGCAGCCGCCGCCGAAGCGCTTACTGCATCTCAACCATCTCTTTGACGTCGGCGCGGTTAATCTGCTGCTTATTGCCGTTAGCGTCTTTATAGCTGATCATACCGGTATCACTGTCTACCGAAGGCTTGCCTTCTGAGACAATGGTGCGACCATCGTTAGTATGCATAACATAATTGCTTGAACACGCGGCCAGTGTAAAAGCCATAGCGCAGACAGCAAGCACTGCTGAAAGTTTTTTCATTTTCTATCTCCTTGTAGATGATTGCATCAAACCGCCCGCGTTGGCTAACCCTAGTCAAATCGACTAAAGAAGGTTGCTCCTTGTGCGGGTTTTGGTTTAAACCTTGCATTAATCAGCATAACGCGCTTTTACAGCTTTGCCAGGAGAAGGCCAGGCTTTTGATCTGGCCCTGATTATTTGTATGACGAGACAAAGCATGACCGCATTCAACCCCACCGCTTTCCGCCAGCAGTTTCCCGCGCTGAACGACGCCGGTGTTTATCTCGACAGCGCCGCCACGACGCTCAAGCCGCAGGTGGTGATTGATACCACGCAACAGTTTTACAGCCTGAGCGGCGGCACCGTGCATCGCAGCCAGTACGGCGCGGCGCGTCAGCTTACCGAGCGCTATGAACAGGCGCGGCATCAGGTGGCGCACCTGCTGAATGCGGCCCACGACCACCAGATTGTCTGGACGCGCGGCACCACGGAGGCGATTAATCTGGTCGCCAACGGCTGGCTATTACCGCGGCTGAAGGCTGGCGACGAAATCATGGTGAGCGAGGCGGAGCATCACGCCAACCTGGTGCCCTGGCTGATGGCGGCGCAGGCGCGCGGCGCGAAGGTGGTGAAGTGGCCTGTCGGCGCCGATCGATTGCCAGATATGGCGCTGCTGCCGTCGCTGCTTAATGCGCGCACCCGGCTGCTGGCCATCGGCCAGATGTCCAACGTCACCGGCGGCTGTCCGGATCTGGCGCAGGCGATCGCGCTGGCGCACGGCGTCGGCGCGAAAGTGATGGTTGATGGCGCCCAGGGCGTGGCGCACTGCCCAACCGACGTGCAGGCGCTCGATATCGACTTTTACGCCTTCTCCGCCCATAAAATCTACGGCCCGACCGGCATCGGTGCGCTCTATGGTAAAGCCGAGCTGCTGGAGGAGATGTCGCCGTGGCAAGGCGGCGGTAAGATGCTGACCCATGTCGATTTTAACGGCTTCACGCCGCAGCCCGTGCCCTGGCGCTTCGAGGCCGGCACGCCGAACGTGGCGGGCGTAGTGGGACTGAGCGCCGCGCTAAGCTGGTTTGAGCAGCACGACCGGCTGAAAGCGGAGATGTGGAGCCAGCAGCTTGCCAGCCTGGCTGAGGAGCAGCTGGGTGAGTTTCCCGGTTTCCGCAGCTACCGTGCGGGCCGCACGAGCGTGCTGGCGTTTGATTTCGAGGGCGTGCACCACAGCGACATCGTTACGCTGCTGGCGGAACAGGGCATTGCGCTGCGCGCTGGCCAGCACTGCGCGCAGCCGCTGATGGCGGCGCTGGGGGTCAGCGGCACGCTGCGCGTCTCTTTCGCGCCCTATAATAATTTACAGGATGTCGACGCGCTGACGCGCGCCGTCTACACCGCACTCGATCTGCTCTCTGAGGAGGAAGCATGAGTCAGGCTCTGACTGGCCCGCACCCGTTTGGCGATCTGATTACCCTGGACGGCCTGAAAGAGAAGTTCGCCCATTTTCAGCAGTGGGAGGATCGCTATCGCCAGCTTATCCAGCTCAGCCGCCAGCTGCCTGCGCTGCCGGAGGCGCTGAAAACGGCCGACATTGAGCTGACCGGCTGCGAAAACCGCGTCTGGCTCGGCAGCCAGCTGCGTCATGACGGCACGCTGCATTTCTACGGCGACAGCGAAGGCCGCATCGTGCGTGGTCTGCTGGCGGTGCTGCTGACCGCCGTGGAGGGAAAAACGCCGCAGGCGCTGCTGGCGGACGATCCGCTACAGCTGTTTGATGAACTGGGGCTGCGCGCCCAGCTCAGCGCCTCGCGCAGCAGCGGACTGAAAGCGCTGGCGGAGGCGGTACATCAGGCCGCGCGCGCGGCGCGCGCCTGAGGTTCTACGCCGCCTGACGCGCCGCGCGCGCCAGAAACTTCTTCAGCGCATGGGAAACGGCGACAAAGCCGAAGGTGGCGGTCACCATGGTGGCCGCGCCGAATCCCGCTTCGCAATCCATTCTTTTCGGCCCTTCAGCAGTGCTGCGCGCGGCGCAGACGCTGCCGTCCGGCTGCGGATACATCAGCGCTTCGGTCGAGAAGACGCAGTCGATGCCCAGCTTGCCTTTGCTGTTTTTTACCACGCCGAGCGTCTTCAGCCGCTCGCGCAGCTTAGCCGCCAGCGGATCCTGAATCGTCTTCGCCAGATCGGCCACCTGGATCTGGGTCGGATCGATCTGGCCGCCCGCGCCGCCGGTGGTGATCAGCGGGATCTTGTTGCGGCGGCACCAGGCAATCAGCGCCGCCTTCGGACGTACGCTGTCGATGGCGTCAATCACGTAGTCGTAGCCCGCCGCCATCAACTCGGCGGTGTTGTCCGGCGTGATAAAGTCGTCGATGCAGATCACCTCGCAGTCGGGATTGATGGCGCGCAGGCGCTCAGCCATCACCTCGGTTTTCGCCCTGCCGACGTTGCCGTTCAGCGCGTGGATCTGCCGGTTGGTATTGGTGATGCAGACATCATCCATATCGATCAGGGTAATTTTGCCGATGCCGGTGCGCACCAGCGCTTCCGCCGCCCAGGAGCCGACGCCGCCGATGCCGATCACGCAGAAGTGCGCCGCGGCGAAACGCGACAGCGCATCCTGCCCATAAAGACGTGCCGTGCCGCCAAAACGCTGACGCCAGGCGTCGTTAACCACACTCATAATTAACCTTGTCGCCTCATGCGGGCCGCGCGGCCCGCCGAGTAATCAGTTTGAACCCAGTAACAGAGAGCCATTATCGCCGTTTTGCGGGTTGCTGAACAGCGGCTGCCCGGCGCCTGGCGCCGCCTTTAGCACCCAGACGCGGCCGTAGTGGTTATAGAAGCCCGCCAGGTGCGCCGCGTCGGGCCCGATGCCCTGATAGATGTCAAAGTGCTGGCCCTTAATGGCCCCGCCGACGTCCAGCGCCACCATCAGGCGCATCTCATACTTACCGTTGAACTTGCCCTTTTCGTTCAGCTGCGGCACTTCCGCCAGCAGCGCGGTTCCCGCCGGGATCAGCGAGCGGTCCGACGCCACAGAGGCCTTCGCCACCAGCGGCACCGCGCTGGCGCCGCGCACCGGCGTGTAAGGTTCCGGCTTGAAGAAGACGAACGACGGGTTGGTTTCCAGCAGCGCGCGCACCTCCTGCTCAGAGTGCGACGCCGCCCAGTCGCGAATCGCCTGCATCGACATATCCTCGCGCTTCACCTCGCCGCGATCGATCAGCTCTTTGCCGATGCTGTGATAGGCCCAGCCATTTTTGCCGCCGTAGCCGAAGAAGGTCATCGGACGGCCGTCGCCGTAGTCGACGTAGCCGCTGCCCTGCACGTCCATAATAAAGTTATCAATCAGCGAATTGCTCCAGCCGATGACGTAGCGTTCGTCCAGCGCGCCGCTATAGATAGAGGCGCGGCTCGGCAATTTTGCGCCGCGCTTGCGCGGCGGCATGCGGTAGATGGGGTACTGGAATTCGCCCTGGCGCGTATAGCGCGCCTGCACCACCGGCGTGTAGTAGCCGGTAAACTGCACGTTGCCGTAGTTGTCGGTGCCCTCCATCTGGAAGGCGTTGAGGCCGAACTGGCGCAGCTGGCGCGTATCGGCACCCGCCATCAGCCAGCTCTCGATAGCGCTGTAGGTGCCGGTGTGGCGTCCATACAGGGCAGACGAGGCGGACTGGATTTGCCGCACCTGCTCGCCGAAATCTCGGCCATTCACCGGTCGGCCTTTGGCATTAGGCTGCTTAACCAGCGCCAGCGGCTGTTCCAGCTTGCCGTCTTTATATTGCTGCCCGCGATCGGTCGGCTTCGAGCTACAACCCGCCAGCAGCGCAAACATTGCACCAGTAAGTGCGTACTTCGCCCAGTGTCCTTTATTCATCGCCATCTCTTTTATTCATCAGTGTTCGCCCCGCGACGATAGCAAAGCGCCTGCCAGATTGAAATCCGCCTGCCCCTTCCGCGCACACGGCTGTGCGATAATTAGCCAGATGGAGAAAATATTCAGCAAACGCACGCTAATTTGACGCTCTGCGCTAAAAAGGGGTTGCATCATCAGCGCCAGGCGGTATAGTGCGCATCCACGGACGCGGGATGGAGCAGCCTGGTAGCTCGTCGGGCTCATAACCCGAAGGTCGTCGGTTCAAATCCGGCTCCCGCAACCAACTCTTCTTTTGAAGAGACAATGTGAAAAAGACGCAATGCGCACTACGGACGCGGGATGGAGCAGCCTGGTAGCTCGTCGGGCTCATAACCCGAAGGTCGTCGGTTCAAATCCGGCTCCCGCAACCAACTCTTCTTTGAAGAGACAATGTGAAAAAGAGGCAATGCGCACTACGGACGCGGGATGGAGCAGCCTGGTAGCTCGTCGGGCTCATAACCCGAAGGTCGTCGGTTCAAATCCGGCTCCCGCAACCAACATTTAAGCACCTGAAAGGGTGCTTTTTGTTTTTGTGCTCTCTGAAAAGCGGGACGGCCTGCGCCATCCCCTCTCCTCGCCTTAGCGTCGCGCCCCGACGTTGTCGAAGTAAGCCTTTATGCCATGGAAAATCGCTTCCGCCACCTGCTGCTGATAGCGGCTGGTGCGTAGCTTGCGCTCCTCCGCCACGTTGCTGATAAACGCCGTCTCCACCAGTATCGACGGAATATCCGGCGCCTTTAGCACCGCAAAGCCCGCCTGATCGACGGTGCGCTTGTGCAGATGGTTGATGCGCCCCATGCGATGCAGCACCTCTTTACCGAAGTTAAGGCTGTCATGGATGGTCTGGCGCTGCACCATATCGAACATGGTGTGGTCAAGATAGCGATCGCCGCTCTTGCTGACGCCGCCGATAAGATCCGATTCATTCTGCGTTTGCGCCAGGAAACGCGCCGCCGCCGAAGTGGCACCTTTGGTGGAGAGCGCGAACACTGAGGAGCCGCGCGCGCTACGGCTGGTAAAGGCGTCGGCGTGTATCGAAACAAAGAGATCGGCGCGCTGCTTGCGCGCTTTGGCCACCCGCACCCGCAGCGGAATGAATACATCCTCGTTGCGCGTCATATAGGCCTTCATATTCGGCTCTTTGTCGATCAGCGCCTTGAGCCGCCGCCCCATCTTCAGCACGATATCCTTTTCACGCGTTTTATATTTGCCGTGCGCGCCGGGATCTTCGCCGCCGTGCCCGGGATCGATCATCACGATCAGCGGCCGATCGCGCCCCGCCTTGCCGGGCAGCGGCGCGGATGCCGGTTCGCTGCGCCCCAGATCGCCCTGGTTGTAATCCTTGAGCAGCGCCAGCAGCGGATCGTCTTCAGCGGTATCCTGGCTCGGATAAAGATCCACCACCAGCCGGTGTTTGATGCCGGCCACCGGCGCCAGGGTAAAGGTTTTCGGCGCGACGTTGCGCTTCAGCTCCAGCACGATGCGCACGGTACTGGCGTCGAACTGCCCGACCCGTGCGTTTTTGATAAAAGGATCGTTGACGCGCACCAGCTTGTCGACGCCCTTCAGCACCGGATTAAGATGCATATTTTCGATATCGATAACCAGCCGATCCGGATGCGAAAGCGCGAACTGCTTATAGTGAAGCGGCACGCTGGACTCCAGCGTCATACGCGAATAGGTAGAAGATGGCCAGATGCGTACCGCAACGATATGATTTTTTGCCGCCAGCCCTGTGCGGCTGACGCTCAGCAGCAATAATGCGCCGGTTCCCTGCAGGAGCCTTCTGCGGGAAATGAGGGGATTTGATTCTGACATGCCGCTCCAGCTGCTCTGTTCTGTCTAAAAAAGCGCCACTTTAATAAACGGCGCTGAAAACTTTAGCCCATCCCTTTGGCGAAGTCATCCAGGAAAAGCCAAATAATGCAGTCTCTTAGCAGCGAGCGCACCCTAAAAAACGTAAATTTACGTCAGGTTTAACGCTTGCAAATAGCGCCCTAAAAGAATAAAAATACAAAAATTACGAATAATCATTCATTGAGGTTTGCCGTGAAGGAACGTAGTACTGAGCTGGTTCAGGGTTTTCGCCACACCGTTCCCTATATCAATGCCCACCGGGACAAGACCTTTGTCATCATGCTGGGCGGCGAAGCGATCGAGCATGAAAACTTCTCCAGCATCGTTAACGATATCGGCCTGCTGCACAGCCTCGGCATTCGTCTGGTGGTGGTCTATGGCGCGCGTCCGCAGATCGACGCCAGCCTGGCGGCGAACCAGCTGGAGCCGGTTTATCACAAATACACCCGCGTGACCGACGCGCAGTCGCTGGAGCTGGTGAAGCAGGCGGCGGGACGGCTGCAGCTCGACATCACGGCGCGACTTTCAATGAGCCTGAACAACACGCCGCTGCAGGGCGCGCACATCAACGTGGTCAGCGGCAACTTTATTATCGCGCAGCCGCTGGGCGTGGACGACGGCGTCGATTATTGCCACAGCGGGCGCATTCGCCGCATCGACGAAGAGGCGATTCATCGGCAGCTGGATAACGATGCGATTGTGCTGCTCGGCCCGGTGGCGGTCTCCGTGACCGGTGAGAGTTTCAACCTGACGTCGGAAGAGGTCGCCACCCAGCTGGCGATTAAGCTGAAGGCGGAGAAGATGATCGGCTTCTGCTCCGAGCAGGGTGTGACCCGCCGCGACGGCACCATTATCTCCGAACTGTTCCCGAACGACGCGCAGGCGCGCATCGACGAGATGGAGAGCGACGGCGACTACCTTTCCGGCACGGTGCGCTTCCTGCGCGGCGCGGTGAAAGCCTGCCGCAGCGGCGTGCGCCGCAGCCATCTGATTAGCTACCAGGAAGATGGCGCGCTGTTGCAGGAGCTCTTCTCACGCGACGGTATCGGCACGCAGATCGTGATGGAGTCGAGCGAGCAGATCCGCCGCGCCACCATTAACGATATCGGCGGCATTCTGGAGCTTATTCGCCCGCTGGAGCAGCAGGGCATTCTGGTGCGCCGCTCGCGCGAGCAGCTGGAGATGGAGATCGACAAGTTCACCATTATTATCCGCGACAACCTGACCATCGCCTGCGCGGCGCTCTACCCCTTTATGGATGAGAAGATCGGCGAGATGGCCTGCGTGGCGGTGCATCCCGACTACCGCAGCTCGTCGCGCGGCGAGATGCTGCTGCAGCGCGTTGCGCTTCAGGCGCGGCAGATGGGGCTGGAGAAGCTGTTCGTGCTGACGACGCGCAGCATTCACTGGTTTCAGGAGCGCGGCTTTACGCCGGTGGATATCGAGTCGCTGCCGGAGAGTAAAAAGCAGATGTATAACTACCAGCGGCGCTCAAAGGTGCTGATGGCGGACCTGACCTGAGTCAGGCCAGCCGGCTCAACTTTCAGACGGCACCGTCGCTGATGCGCGGGCGGCATGGGCCGTGGAGCAAAGCGTCCTGCGCCAGGGACAAAAACGCCGGGAGCGTTTTTGAACAACGCGGCGCGTTGGCCCGTTAACGGGCGCACCTCAGGGATGAGGTGCGTATTGGCGCAGGCCGAGCGGGCAAGGATGCGCAAGCGACTTTGCGTAACGGCCCATGCCGCCCGCGTTCGCCCCTGATGCGTCCTTTATACCAGACTTAGCCTTTCCACCAGCCCGCTGCGGCGCTGGGTTTGCAGCTGCACCGCGCGCTGAAACACCGCGGGTTCGCTGTAGAGCGTCAGCCGTTTGCGCGCGCGGGTAATAGCGGTGTAGACCAGCTCGCGCGTCAGCACCGGCGAGAACTGAGCTGGCATCACCAGCGCGGTATGCTCAAACTCCGAACCCTGCGACTTATGCACCGTCATCGCCCAGGCGGTATCGTGCGGCGGCAGGCGGCTCGGCTGCACCGCCTTCACCGATCCGTCCGGCAGCGGGAAAAAAACCTTCAGCTGATTTTCCGCATCGCGCAGGGTAATGCCGATATCGCCGTTGAACAGCCCCAGCGCGCTGTCGTTGTGCGTCACCATCACCGGCCGTCCCGCATACCAGCGGCTGCCTATCGCCGGTCGCCGGATGCGCTGTAGCTGCACCAGGCGCTGCTCGATGCGCTGGTTCAGCCCCTGCACGCCAAACGGCCCGTCGCGCAGGGCGCAAAGCAGCTGATAGCGGCTAAAGGCCAGCAGAATCTCCTCCACCGGCGCGCGCGACTGCACTAGCTTCAGGAAAGGCCGGTAGCCTTCCGCCACGGCGTCGAGCATCGCCTGATAGGCCTCGCCGCTCTGTAGCGCCTGAAAATCGATATCCTCAAAGGCGGCGTTAATCACCGACTCAACGGCGCGCGCGTCGCCAAGGTTGACCGCCCGCGCCAGCTGGCCGATGCCCGACGTCGCATCAAAGCGGTAGCTTTTGCGCAGCAGGCAGATGCTGTCGCGCACGTCGGGGGCGCCCGCGTCATCCGCGCCGTCGAGGGCGCACTGGGTCAGCGCCGCAAGCTGCTGCGCGCGCGACAGGCTGTAGCCCGTCTCCGCGCAGCGGCAGATATCGCCCAGCACCGCGCCCGCTTCCACCGACGCCAGCTGATCGCGATCGCCGAGGAAAATCACGCGCGCATGGTCGGGCAGCGCGGCGATCAGCTTCGCCATCATCGGAAGATCAACCATCGAGGCCTCGTCCACCACCAGCACGTCGAGATGAAGCCGGTTGGCGGCGTGATAGCGCAGCCGCTGCGTATCGGGCTGCGCGCCCAGCAGACGGTGCAGCGTGGTCGCTTCGCTGGGAAAACGCGCCCGCTCCTCGTCGCTGACCGACAGCGCCTGCAGCGCCTGGCCGAGCGATTCGGTAAGGCGCGCCGCCGCTTTGCCGGTCGGCGCCGCCAGCTGGATGCGCAGATTGCTGCGGCTGAGGCGGATCAACGCCGCCAGCAGCTTCGCCACGGTGGTGGTTTTGCCGGTGCCGGGGCCGCCGGAAATCACGGCGGTTTTGCGCGTCAGCGCCACGGCGGCGGCGATTTTTTGCCAGTCGTCAGGCCGATCGCCGAACAGCGCGCTCAGCACGCCCTGCGCGGCGGCGATATCCATCTCCGCCATCTCCGCCTGCCGGGTGAAAAAGTGCGCCACCCGACCTTCGCTTTGCCACAGACGATGCAGGTAGAGCCGCTCATGATTGAGCACCAGCGGCGTGGCGATGCCGCCGTCGCTCAGCGCAGGCCAGCCGGCGAGCGCCGTTTTCCAGCATGACGGCGCGCCTGCAGCGCGCCATAGCGCCTGCGCCAGTTCAGGATGACGTCCGGCGAACAGCGTATCGGGCGTCAGGTGCGCCAGCGGCAGGCAGACGTGACCATCGCCCGCTTCGGCGCTGACGCAGGCGGCCGCCAGCAGCCATGCCGGCTGCGAGGCGTCGGCCAGCAGCCGCGCGAACTGAAGATCGAGCGACCGTAGCAGACGTTTCTCTACCGCCTGATCGAGCAATGACACAATTTCCGTCATACTTCCTCCTCTTTCGCGCGACGAAACAGCGCGTCCAGTCCGGCGACGAAGGCGGCCGACGGACGCGCGGTAAAGATGCCGTTTTGCGGCGAACTGCCATCGACACCGCGTAAAAACAGATAAAACACACCGCCAAAGTGGCGCTGGTAATCATAATCGGGCAGGCGATGCTGCAGATAGCGGTGCAGCGCCAGCGTGTAGAGCTGGTACTGCAAATCGTAGCGGTGATCCACCATCGCCTGCGCCATCGCCTCCGGGGTATAGGCCGCTTCGCTGTCTCCGAGCCAGTTGGATTTGTAGTCCAGCAGATAATATTGACCGTTCCAGCGAAACACCAGGTCGATAAAGCCCTTCAGCATGCCCTGCACCTGGTGGAACTCCAGCTTCGGCGCGCGCGCCGACAGCGCATCGTGCTGGCGCATCAGCGCATCCAGCTCCGACGCGTTCAGCATGCGCTCCAGCGGCAGATAAAAGGCCATCTCCACCAGCCTGTCCTGGTTCTGCAGCGCGCCCAGCGTCAGGCCGTCGCGATTAAGCGGCGTATGCAGCACGCGCGCGATCCAGGCCTCCAGCACCGGCAGCCAGTGCGGCGGATAGCCGTTCTGCTCCAGCGCTGTTTCCAGCAGCGCCCTGTCTGGCGGCCGGGTAAAATCGATCGATTCAAACAGGCCGTGCAGGAAAGTGCCCGGCGCCGCGCCGCGCGGAAAGTGATGCGGCGTCAGGGCGCTCTCCGCCTCGCCGCCCTCTTCGCCCGCCGCGTCGATATCAAAGGTGGGCATCGCCTCCAGCAGCGGCGAACTGCTGTGCTGCTGCAGCCCGGAGTAGCTGGTGACGCGCCAGGCGTCGCGCAGGTCGCGCGTCACCTGACGACTGCTGAGCGCATCGTCGGACTGCGCCTGTTCGCGCCAGTTTTCGCCAGGAATAAGATCGTCGCGCAGCACTTCGGTGTCCGCATCCGCCAGCGTCGCCAGACAGGCGCGCAGGCGATCGGCGTCGCCGCTCTCGCCCTGCTGCACCAGATAGCCCAGCGCGCTCTTGTGCAGGTCGCTGTCGCCCTCTTTTTTGCGCGCGCCCTTAAACAGCGGCGCAATGCCGACGCTGCAGTGAAACACCGAGCGCGTTAAGGCGACGTAGAGCAGGCGCAGATCTTCCGCCAGGCGCTCCTGCTCGGCCAGCGTCATGCTCTCTTCGTCGCCCTGCACGTCGAGCAGCGTCGCGAAGCTCTCCCGATCGTGATAGAGCGCGCTGGCCGCCTCGCGAAAGCCGGCGGCGAAAGGCAGCCACACCAGCGGATACTGCAAGCCTTTGGATTTGTGGATAGTGACGATCTGCACCAGGTGGCGATCGCTCTCAAGCCGCAGCTGCTGCTCCGCCGACTGGCTATTGGGCCGGGCGATCTGCTGGGCGAGAAAGCGCACCAGCGCATGCGGGCTGTCGAGGTGGGTCGACGCCTCCTGCAGCAGCTCACCCAGATGCATCAGGTCGGTGAGCCTGCGCTCGCCGTTCTCCGAGGCGAGCATATTTTCCGCCAGCTGCCGCTGATTCATGACGTCGCGCAGCATCGGCAACACGCCGCGCTGGTGCCAGAGCTGCTGCCAGCCAGCGAACTGCTCCACCAGCGCATCCCACTCGCGCTCGTTCTTGCTCAGCCTGTCCAGCGAAGCGGCGTCGATAGCGAAGATGGAGGTGGCCAGCGCGCTGCGCAGCAGACGCTCCTGCTCCGGCGCCTGCACCGCCTGCAGCAGCCACAGCAGCTCGCCCGCTTCGGGCGTGGTATAGACGCTGTCGCGGTTAGAGAGGTAGACCGACGGAATCGACAGCCCGTTCAGCGCGTCGCGGATCAGCCCCGCCTCGTTGCGGCTGCGCACCAGCACGGTAATATCGGACGCCTGCACCGGCCGCAGGCTATCGCCTTTGCCCAGCAGCGCCCGTCCCTGCTGTCCGGCGACCAGCCAGCGGCTGATATCGGCGGCGCACTGCTGCGCCATAAACTGCTGATAGTCGCTGACGCCGACCCCGTCGCCGGGCTGCAGCCAGAAGCGCAGCGCTGGCTGCGGCTGCGCATCTTTCACTAGCGTCAGCGGCTGATTCGGCGCGGCGGGATGCACCGGCAGAAACGGAATCGCCTCGAAAAGAAAAGGCGAATCCATGCGGGCGAAAAGACGGTTGACGCTCTGCACCATGCCCGGCGACGATCGCCAGTTGGTATCGAGCGTATAGTGCGCGGCGACCTCACTGCGGGCGCGCAAATAGGTAAAGATATCGGCGCCGCGAAAGGCGTAGATCGCCTGTTTGGGGTCGCCGATCAGCAGCAGCGCCAGCTCGGGCTGATTAAGATAGAGCGTGCGGAAAATACGATACTGCTGCGGATCGGTATCCTGAAATTCGTCAATCAGCGCCACCGGATAGCGGGCGCGGATGGTGTCGGCCAGCAGCGCGCCGCCCGGCTGCTGCAGCGCCTCGTCGAGACGGCTCAGCAGATCGTCGAAGCCAAGTAGCGCGCGCAGGCGCTTCTCTTTACGCACGGCGTCGCGCACTTCCACCAGCGCGCGGGCGATAACCAGATCGCGCAGCGACAGCGGCTCGGCAAGAAACGCCTCTACCGCCTGGAACAGCGGATGCTGCGGCGGTTCCCCTTTTTTGGTTTTCTCCACCAGTACAGGCTGGGCGAAACGCTCCAGCTCTTTCGGGAAGAGATAGTCGGTTGTCTCGCTGTTGGCCCACTGGGTGACTTTCGCTCCCCAGAGCGGCAGATATTTGCTGCTGTAGCTTCGCTTATCCACGCCGGACTGGCTGACGATGCCTTCAACTTCGTCACTCACCGCCTGCCACTGGCGCTTCATCTCGCTGATGCGCGCCAGGTTGGCGGCGTGGCGCGTCGCCAGGGTTTCCTCATCGGTCGGCGGCCGTTTCAGCCGCGGCGATTCGCCCTGCAGCCAGGGCCGCAGCGTCGTCAGCAAACTCTCTGGCCCGTTCCACTCGGCGACGATGGCGCGCGCCACATCCAGCGTCAGCGGATAGCAGTGGCGTCGCCAGAAATCCGCCGTCGCCTGCTTAAACAGCGCCGCCTCATCCTCTATCAGCTCCTGCTCGAACAGCATGCCGGACTCGAAGGCGTTCAGGTTAAGCATGCGCTGGCAGAAGCCGTGAATGGTGAAGATCGCCGCTTCGTCCATCTGACGCTCCGCCGCCAGCAGCAGCGAAGCGGCCTGCGAGAGATCGTCAATCTGCTCCAGCAGAAGCGCCAGCATCGGATTGCCGCTCGCGCCGCGCACGCAGGCCAGGCGCAGCTCGTGAATATTTTCGCGGATGCGCCCGCGCAGCTCAGCGGTGGCGGCCTCGGTAAAGGTCACCACCAGTATCTCTTCCACCGACAGCGGACGGCTGTAGCTGTTTTCGCCGCCTAACCCTAACAGCAGGCGCAGGTAGAGCACGCCGATGGTAAAGGTTTTGCCGGTGCCCGCCGAAGCCTCGATCAGACGCTCACCGCGCAGCGGCAGCGTCAACGGATTCAGCGATTCAGGGTAACTCATTGCGTCTCACTCTTGACCGGTAGCGACTGCTGCAGTTTCGCCACCTCATTCCAGGTTTTCCAGCCGGACAGTTGGGCAAAAGCCGCTTTATCTGTGCTGTTGCCGGCAATCTGCGACGTCATCGCCATCCCCTCTTTCTGCAGTACGGCGCGATGGAAGAAGTCCGCCAGCGCGTCCGGCGTCAGCTGCTGGATCTGCGCGATAACCTTCTGCCGCGTATCGAAGGCGTAATTCTGGCGATCGAAGTCGCGGCTATAGCGCGACGCCTCTTCGTCAAGGGTCTGCGGCCGCTGCTTCAGCTGATTGATCATCGCCTGCTGATACTGCGCGAAGTCGCTCTGCGGCATGGCGCGCAGCCGCTTCTCCGCCTGCGGGTAGAAAGCCTGGTAGCGCTGCAGCAGATAAGCGGGCTGCTTGCTGTTGCTCTGCAGCAGGAAGCCGATGCCCCACTGACGGCCGATCGGCATCTGGAAAGCGAAAACCGCATAGCCCAGCTGCTCTTCGGTGCGCAGCTGGTTGTAGAACCAGGGCTGCACGATCTGGCTCAGCATCGAACTGTTCGCCATGCCCTGATACTCGTCGTAGCCGAGCGGCACATAGAGCGCCGCCAGCGCCGAATCGGTGCTGCTGCCCGCTTTTTGCAGGTTGGCTTTTACCGGCTTAGCGAAAGAGACGTAGTTGCTGCGCCAGAGCTGCGTGCCCTGCGTCTGCATCTGCTGCTTCAGCTCGCGGCCAAGCTGGGTCACGCTTTCAGCGCTGAGGTTGCCCACCGCCAGCAGTTCAGGCGTCGCATGATGGATCAAATTGTCGCGATACGCCACCACCTCGTCGAGGGCGATCGCCTTCACCAGCGCGCGGCGCGTCTCGCGCTGCGTATAGGGGAGCTGCGACAGCATCTGCATCGGCTGGATCGCCAGCTCGAACGCCTTGCCCTTGTCCGCCGCGTCAAGCTGATCGAGATACCAGGATTTCGCCTGCTCCAGCTGCTGCGGCGTAGGCTGAAAGGTGGCATAGCCTTCCACCAGCTTTTTCAGCAGCGTCGGCAGCCGCTGGGTAAAGCCGCTGGCGCTGAAGACCAGCCCGTCGTTTTCGCTGGTAGAGAAGCTGATACCGCCGACCGACGCCTGCGAGTTAAGCTCATCCAGCGCCAGGCTGGAGAGATAGTCGTTGAGGCCGAACAGCACCTGCTGGCGTGCGTCGCTGATGGCGTGCTGGTTACGCAGCGCCAGCGTCACCGAGGCTTTCGGCTCGCTGGCGTAAAAACGGCTCGGCATCCAGTAGATCGGCATGCCGAAGTCGTTGGGCAGCGCGACCGGATGGCTGTAGCTTTTGCCATCCTGCGGGATCAGGGTGAAATCGTCAGGAATATAGGGATTCAGCGTCGGCATCGAGAGCTGGATCTGGCTGGCGCGCTGACGCCAGTCGGCGAAGGTCTGGTCGCTAATGCGATCGACCTGATAGGGCGCGTTAACGAAGTAGGCCTCTTTGTTGTGCGGCTCCTGCGGGCTGATATACCAGATGCGCGCCTGCTGCGGCGTCATCTCGTCGAGGCGCGCTTTAATGGCAGCGGCGTCATAGTCGTCAGCCAGATAAGGCGCATCCAGCGTATGCTCCACCGGCACGCGCAGCATGGTGTCCGCCAGCCACTCGATGTAATCCATATCGCGCGTCAGCGAGGGATAGCGAAAATCGAGCGCCAGCACGTGCGAAACTTCGTCAAAGTAGCGCTTGTCGATGCCCTGCTCGCGCAGCATGGCGATGTAGCTGAAAATCGCCGCCACCACCTCATCGCGCTGCGCCAGCCCTTTGTCGGTGAGCGAGGCGGTAATGGCGAAGACGCCGCTGCTGCGTTCGCTCATCGGATCGGCACCGGCATTGACGCCGTCAGCCAGCCCACGCTTTTGCAGCCAGTCGGCCAGGGTGTTTTTGCTGCGGTTGCCGATCAGATAGCCGATCAGCGTATCGGTTTTGCTGCGGAAGCGATCGCTGTTATTGGCGATGCGGAACTCGATCTTCAGCTGCTTGCGCGGCTGCGCCGGAACGTAGTGGATAATAATGCCCTGCTGCGCCTCGGTCACCACAGGCACGTCGATAGCGGGTACCGTCGCGTTGTGATTGGCGATGCGGCCAAAAGTGTTGGCGGCGATCTGCGCCATCTCCGGCAGCGGTTTATTACTGTAGAGCACCGCCTTCATCAGGTTGGCGGAGTAATGGGTATGGTAGAACGCCGACAGCGCGTCGAGCAGTTTGCTGTCAGGCTTATCCTTCAGCGTGTCGAGGTTGCCGCCGGAAAAGCGCGAGCCGGGGTGGGCCGGATTGAGCGTCTCTGCGCCAACCTGCGCCATACGCAGACCGTCGCGCGAGCGCGCCATCGTCAGCTCGGCGTTGACGGCGTTGCGTTCGCGATCGGCGTTGACCGGATCGAGCAGCGGCGCGGCAATGGCATCCGCCATGCGGTCCACCGCCGGCTCCAGCGCATCGTTTTCCACCTCAAGGTAGAAGGCGGTGCGGTAGGCGGCGGTGCTGGCGTTATGGCTGCCGCCATGCTTTTTCAGGAACTCCGCCAGATTGTCCGGCTGCGGATAGCGCTGCGATCCCATCAGCACCATGTGCTCAAGGAAGTGCGCCAGCCCGAGCTGTCGATCCGGATCGTCCAGCGAGCCGATAGGCAGCGTCAGCGCCGCCAGCGACTTCGGCGCCTGCGCGTCGGAAACCAGCAGCACGGTCAGGCCGTTATCGAGCCGGACGGCCTGATACTGGCGCGGATCGTTTTCGCTTTTGCGAATAGTTTCATTGACCGGCGTCCAGCCCGTCGCGGCTTGCGCCAGCGTGGCGCAGGCCGCCAGGCTCAACATCAGCGCCGCTATCCAGCGAGCGTATCTACGCATGTAAACCCCTTCTGTTACCCTTGAAACTGCGCTGCCAGGCAGGCGCAGCCGAAAATGGTGCAAACTGACAGACCTTGTTATCCGGCGTCGAGGTGTCAGAGCTCGTCGCGCCGCTTGCTATTCATCATCCAGGTGAGCCTGCAACACCGGCAGATACCAGCGCTGCGCAGCCTCGGCAATTTGCGCAATCTGCGCCTCGTTCAATACGCGACAGAGTCGCTGCAGGTAGGGATCGCCGCCCTCGCCTTCCTGCTGATAGCCGCCCGTCCAGGCCTGCAGCAGGCGGTTGCGCGCCTTGACCTGGGTCGCTTCGTCCAGCAGCAGCTGCTGCGTTTTCTTGTCGTAACTCGCCGTCAGCCAGGCGCCACCGCTCTTGTTGAGCAGCATCAGCGGCTGCGACATGCCTTGCTGATAGCCCTGCATATAGCGCGTCAGCATCGCCTCCGCCTCTGGCTGCGCCACTGCCGCAAAGCGCCAGCGGCTCTTTTCTCTGCCCATCATGCGGCTTTCCCCGTCGCCGCCCAGCGCACAGTAGATAAGGTGCTCCAGCCAGAGCAGCAGGCCGTCGTTCATGTTCAGCACCCCAGGACGCCAGCGCAGCAGGCCGTCGCGCTGGACCTGCGTCAGCCAGCCGGTCAGCGTGACGCCGCCGAGCGGCAGCGTGACTTCCCAGCTGTCGCCTTCGCTGCGCTGCTCGATGACCGCCGCCGCCACCTCCTGCATCTCCTCCTGCTGCGCCTGCCAGAACAGCTCGCCGAACGCGCCGTAAGGCAGGTTGCCCGCCGCGCGATGCAGCGCGTAAAGACGCTGCGTATCTTCGCCCTCCACCAGCGCGTTCAGCAGCTCGGCGTTGATCTGGTAGCGCTCCAGGCTGTCGAGCGCGAAAGGCTCGTTGTCCGACAGCTCCGTCTCTTCCAGCCAGAAAGCGACGCCGAGCCGCTGGTGGAACCAGGCGCGCACCGGATGCCGCCAGAAGCGCAGGAACTGCTCACAGGAGACCGATTCGATCTCCGGCAGCGGCAGCGGCTGCACAAAGTCGGGCTGCGCCTCGCCTTTCCCCTGGGCAGCGGGCAGCCATTCGCGTGCAAAGCTGTGGCTGCGCGACTGCGGATGAAAATTCTCGGCGGCGAACGGCATGCGGCTGTGCAGATGCTGAATATGGTGCTGTACGCGCTGCGCGCTCTCGTCCAGCTCCTTCGCCTCGTCGCCAGGCAAGCAGAAGCTCTGGCCGATGTAATCCAGCAGCTCTGTGACCAGCACCGAGGGATAGCGTTCCGTATTATCCTGAATTGCGCGGCCGATATAGCTGATATAGAGCCGATCCTGCGCCGAAAGCAGCGCCTCAAGAAAGAGGTAGCGGTCGTCGTCGCGGCGGCTACGATCGCCTTTACGCGTCTGCTGCTGCATCAGGTCGAAGCCCGGCGCCGGCAGCGTACGGGGATAGACGCCGTCGTTCATGCCAAGCAGGCAGACCACGCGGAAGGGAATCGAGCGCATCGGCATCAGCGTGCAGAAGTTAATCTGACCGGCGAGAAAGCGCTGGCTGATACGCTGCTGATCGAGACGCGCGCGCAGATCGTCGCGCAGCAGCGTCACCGGAATAGCCGCCTCATAACGCGCCGCCTGGCCATATTCGATCAGCTGCTTCCACTGCTCTTCAACCAGCAGCAGCGCGGCTTCCGCTTCGGCGTCGCCGTGGAAGAAGTCGTTGATCATTTCCCGACAAAGCGGCAGCCAGCCCTCCAGCGGGCGGGATTCGCTGAGCCGCGCGCGCCAGTGGTTCAGCCGCATCAGCAGCTCCGCCAGGTGTCCGGCCAGCTCGCCGACCAGGCCGCTCGACTCATCGTAGGGCAGAATGCCCTGCCAGTCGCCGTGATGGCTCTCCATTGCATAGCCCAGCAGCATGCGCTCCAGGCCGAAACGCCAGGTGTGCTGGCCGGTGACCGGCAGCGCCAGCGCTTCGGCGCTGTCGTCGTCCAGCCCCCAGCGCACGCCCGACTCATCTACCCAGCGGCGCAGCAGGCGCAGACCGCTCTCATCCACCGAAAAACGGTTCGCCAGCGCCGGCACCTCCAGCAGCGCCAGCACATCTTCCGCCGCAAAGCGGCTGTCCGGCAGCGCCAGCAGGCTCAGAAAGGCGAAGATCGCCGGATGCGCCTGGCTGGCGCGGCGATCGGAAATAGAGAATGGCAGGTAGCGATCGGCGGGCGCATTAGCGAAGACCGCCTGAATAAAAGGCGCATAGCTGTCGATATCAGCCACCATCACGATAACATCGCGCGGTTTGAGGCCAGGATCCGCCTCCATCATCGCCAGCAGATGATCCTGCAGGACCTCCACCTCGCGCTGGGCGCTGTGGCAGATCTGCACGCTAATCGACCGATCGTCAGGATCGAGCAGGCGCTTGCTGCCGCTCCAGGCGAGCTCTTCCGCGTTCAGCCCCAGCACCGCGTTATCCTGCAGATGCAGCAGGTCATGCTGCATGGCGTGCAGCAGGTTGTCTTCCTCGACCTCGACGAAGGCGTCAACGTCATCCGCCTCGTCCATCTGACTCAGCAGGAACAGGTTGTCGCGGCCCAGCTTGCCCCAGGAGGCGAGCAGCGGGTTGCTGAGCTGCTGTTCCCCTTCGGCGTTGAAACGCGCGGGCGCGTCGAGCGGATCGCTGAAAAGATCGCGCGCCTCTTCGCTGTCGAGACGACGGCGCTGGCGGCTCTGCAGCTTCGCCAGGAAGGCGTAGTCCTGAATATCGCCCCAGTAATCGCGGCAGGGATTGGTAAACAGCAGATGAATATCGATATGGCGGCCCAGCGCCTGCAGCGCCTGGAGATAGACCGGCGGCAAGGCGGAGATGCCGCAGATAAAGACGCGCTTCGGCAGGCTGGGCGGCGCATGCTCGGCTCGCTCCAGCGTCTGAATAAAGCGCGCATAGAGACTGGCGCGGTGCCATTTCGGCTGTCCCAGCGCCTCGGTGTAGGCCACTAAATCGCGCCACAGCGCCGACTGCCACAGCTGCGCATCCCCCAGTCCCTCTACCAGCCCGCCCTGCTCCCAGCGATTCAGCCAGTCGGCGCGATAGACCAGATACTGGTCGAAGAGATCGGCGACGCGTGAGCAGAGCTGGAACAGCTTGCGCTTGTCGCTGTCGTCATGCAGATAGTGGCGCAGCGAGACAAAGGCCTCCTCGGTCAGTAACGTCGGCAGGCGGTGCATCAGCTTCCAGCTCATGCTGGCTTTGGTAAAGGCGCTTTCGGCAGGAATATCCGGCAGCACGCGCACAAACATATCCCAGATAAAGGAGGCAGGAAGCGGAAAGTCGATATTGGCGGCGATGCCGAAGGTGTGCGCCAGCTCCATCTGCAGCCACTGCGCCATGCCGGGACTCTGCACCAGCACGGTTTCAGCGGCGAAGGGATCGCTAAGGGGGTCATGTTCAATCACCGCTGCCGCGAGAATCTTCAGAACATCGAGCTGGTTTGAGTGATAAACGTGAAACATGCAAACTCCTGTGGTGACACTGTCTGGCGCGGCAAAGCGGCAGACTGGTCACTCTACCGCGTATCGCCGGGGTTTCCCATAGCGCGGGGGCGCTTTTGCCTCTCAGCAACGTAAACGGGTTAGCCTGGCGCGCACCGCGTACGGCCCGCTGACCTCGGCGCGCTCCAGCATGCAGGTCGAGAGCGCGCCGCTGCGCTGGAGCGAGCTGCGCCAGCCTGCGACCTCGTGGCCCATCAGACGCTGCGCGGCGACGCGCACCGCCACGCGCTGCTGCCACTGCTGGTCAAAGCCCTGCGTCAGGGCACGGTGATAGTGCAGCAGCGCGCTGACGCTTGTCGCCAGCAGCAGCAGCGCGAACAGCGCTTCCGGCAGGCTGAACCCGCGTTGCCTACAGGCAGCGCGCCGCTGCCAGCGGGCAGTAGTCGATCCAGCCGTGCGGCAGCGGCCTGATCCGCTCGCCATCCCTCGCCACCCAGCGCCGCAGCGCCAGTTCGCTCGCCGCCGCGCGGCCTGTAAGTAACGCTCGCTCATCGCTTACCCTCTGCAAACAGCTTTGCCAGCCCTGCTCCGGCGCCTGCTGGCAGCCCTGCGTCCTCCAGCTCAGCGTCAGCCCCCACTGCAGCGCCGACTGCGCCGCCCAGAAATCGCGATAGTGCTGCCGCTCGTCGGCTACCAGCGACATGCCCTGCTCCAGTCGCTCCCGGCTGGCGTGCAGCGTCAGGCTGCCTGCCAGCAGGATCGTCAGCACTATGCCCAGCGCGCTGTTACCCTGTTGATTCACAGATTTTCGCCCTCGATCCAGCTCTCCAGCGTTTCCAGCCAGCGACCGGCGCGACCGGTCAGTTGCAGCTTAATCAGCGCGCCCGCGCGTTCAACGCTGAACTGCTCAATAGTGAGAAAGGCGGGATCGGTCAGGCGTTCCCAGCCGGTGTCGCCGCAGCCGTCCACGCCGCGCTGGGTTTCCAGCTGCTTTTGCCGCAGCCGAAAGCCGTAGTAATCGCTTTCGCTGTGGCCCACGCCTTCCCATTTCCCGTTGCTGTTGTCATCCCAGCGCAGCAGCAGGCAGCTGGCGGAGAGGCTGAGCGCCGTCCCGCCGCACTCGCCGTTGCAGTAGCCAGCACGGCGCACCGCTTTTTCCAGCGTCTGCATCAGCTGCTGCAGATCTTCCCGCAGCTGAACGCGCTGCTGAAGGCGCAGGCTCTCGCCGATCAGCAGCGGTAAAAAGCGTCCCGCGCTCAGCATCAGCACGGCGCTAACGGCCATCGCCACCAGCATCTCCAGCAGGCTGAATCCTGCCATCTTCAGTCGCATCCCTGCTCCTCCGGCTGGCAGAGACGAATGCGGGCGCGGGCGGAGATGATCAGCCGCAGCCTGCCGCTGGCGTTGCCGAACTCGAGGCTGCCCGCCTTCGCCATATTGCGGCGGCCATAAAAGCCCGGCTCGCCGCGCAGGCTCAGCATCTGCACGCCAGCATAGGGCGCGACGAACCGCAGCCGCCCGCTGCGCGCGCAGCCGCCGTCGGGCTTCGGGCCGCTGCCCAGACAGCCGCGCTCGCCCGGTATCAGCCAGAGCGCGCGATCCTGGTTTTGCCAGTTAGCCTGGGCGCGCAGCCGCTGTAAAAAGCCCTGCAGCTGTTGCGCAGCTTCGCGCAGCTGCTGTCGCTGCTGCCAGCGCTGCCAGCCCTGCAGCGCGCCGAGGCTGAGGATGCCGACGATAACCAGCACGAACAGCAGTTCCGCCAGCGTAAAGCCTTTCTCTGTTTTCATGGCGCTACTCTGCCGCGCTGCGCGCACCGTCGCCAGCGGCGCTGGCCAGGCATGCGTGCCGCTTTCCCGCAAAAACGCGCGTGTTGCAGCGAGCCGCAAAGAAATGCGGCAGAAGGCGCAAAAGCTGGATAAAAAAAGCCCCGGCGAGCAGGGCTTCGCCGGGGCGTGGTTAGCGCAGATCGGAAGGTTACACCGCGACCGGCGCCTTAATGGCCGGATGGGGATCGTAGCCTTCGATTTCGAAATCCTCGAAGCGGTAGTCAAAGATGGAGTCGGGCTTGCGCTTAATCACCAGCGTCGGCAGCGCGCGCGGCTCGCGCGTCAGCTGCAGACTCGCTTGCTCCAGATGGTTGCTGTAGAGATGCGTGTCGCCGCCGGTCCAGACGAAATCCCCGACCTGCAGGTCGCACTGCTGCGCCACCATATGCACCAGCAGCGCATAGCTGGCGATATTGAACGGCAGGCCAAGGAAGATATCGCAGGAGCGCTGGTAGAGCTGGCAGGAGAGTTTGCCGTCTGCCACGTAAAACTGGAAGAAGGCGTGGCACGGCGCCAGCGCCATCTCGTCCAGCTCGCCGACGTTCCACGCCGAAACGATAATGCGGCGTGAGTCGGGATCGCGCTTCAGCTGTTCGATAACCTTCGCAATCTGGTCGATCTCTTCGCCGCGCGCGCTGCCCCAGCTGCGCCACTGTTTGCCGTAAACCGGCCCAAGATCGCCGTTTTCATCCGCCCACTCGTCCCAGATAGTGACCTTGTTCTCTTTCAGGTAGCGGATATTGGTCTCCCCTTTCAGAAACCACAGCAGCTCGTGAATGATGGAGCGCAGATGCACTTTTTTCGTGGTCACCAGCGGAAAGCCATCCTGCAGGTTGAAACGCATCTGGTGGCCAAAAATCGACAGCGTGCCGGTGCCGGTACGGTCAGATTTCGGCGTGCCGTGGTTCAGCACGTGTTGCATCAGGTCCAGATACTGTTTCATTTTACCTCTCGAGTGTGTTGCTGCGGGCGACGACGATACGCCCAGACCATCATGATAATGCCCGCCAGGATCATCGGAATGGAGAGGATCTGCCCCATACTGACGCCGCCCTCGAACAGGCCGAGCTGCGCATCCGGCTGACGGAAGAATTCAACGATAATGCGAAACGCGCCGTAGCCGATGAGGAACAGGCCAGAGACGCTGCCCATTGGACGCGGTTTGCGAATAAACAGGTTAAGGATAATAAACAGCACCACGCCTTCCAGCATCAGCTCATAGAGCTGGGAGGGATGACGCGGCAGTACGCCGTAGGTGTTCAGCAGCTCCTGATAGCGCGGGTTATTCGCCGCCAGCGCCACATCCTCGCTGCGCGAGCCGGGGAAGAGCATGGCATATTTGAAATCAGGCGCTACGCGGCCCCACAGCTCGCCGTTGATAAAGTTGCCGAGACGGCCTGCGCCGAGGCCGAACGGGATCAGCGGCGCGATAAAGTCAGAGACCTGGAAAAAGGTGCGTCTGGTGCGGCGCGCAAAAATCAGCATCACCACGATAACGCCGATCAGGCCGCCGTGGAACGACATGCCGCCATCCCAGACTTTAAACAGATAGAGCGGGTTGTCGAGAAACAGCGGCAGGTTATAGAAGAGCACGTAGCCGATGCGGCCGCCGAGGAAGACGCCGAGGAAGCCAGCATAGAGCAGGTTTTCAACCTCCTCTTTTTTCCAGCCGCTACCGGGTTTGTTGGCGCGGCGCACCGCCAGCCACATGGCAAAAACAAAGCCGACGAGGTACATCAGTCCGTACCAGTGCAGCGAAACCGGTCCGATAGAGAAGATCACCGGATCGAACTGCGGAAATGCGATATAGCCGTTATTCATCATTCACCATTCAATTTTCTGCCCTGAAAAAGGGGCGCCAGGCGGATATGTTAAAGGCTGCGCATGATAGCACAGCCTGGTTTTTTACAGAGCAGCGTAAATGTAAACGAGGATAACGCTTAGCGCCCGCCGCGGATCAGGCCGCCCAGCCCGCGCCGCTCCATAAAGACGGCGACCAGATGGCGGACCTCCGACGCGGTGTGTGCGCTCAGGCCCTGCTCGCTTAGCTTTTGCGTCTCTTCTTTATCCAGATGGCGCAGCAGATATTTTACGCGCGGCACGTTCTTGCCGTTCATGCTGAGATGGTGATAGCCAAGCCCCACCAGCAGCGCAACGCACATCGGATCGCCCGCCATTTCACCACAAAGGCAGAGTTCAAGATTCGCCAGACGGGCTTCGGTGGCGATCGCCTGCAGCGCGCGCAGCATCGCGGGATGGAGCGGATCGTAGAGGTTGGCGACGCGCGTGTTGTTGCGATCCACCGCCATCAGATACTGGGTCAGATCGTTGGTACCGACCGAAACGAAATCGACGCGCGACTGTAGCTGCGGGATCATAAACAGCATCGACGGCACTTCGATCATTACGCCGATGCGCGGTTTGGGGATCACATAGCCCAGCATCTCTTCTACTTCGCGTCCGGCGCGCTGGATAAGACGCACCGCGTCGTCGATCTCGTCAATATGGCTGATCATCGGCAGCAGAATGCTGAGGTTGCCGGAGGCGGCGTTGGCGCGCAGCATAGCGCGCACCTGTACCAGAAATATCTCTGGCTGATCGAGCGTCAGGCGAATGCCGCGCCAGCCGAGGCAAGGGTTCTCTTCGCTGATCGGCATATAGGGAAGCTGTTTATCAGCGCCGACGTCGAGCGTGCGCAGCGTGACCGGCTTGTTGTGAAACAGCTGCAGCATGCCCTGATACTGCGCCACCTGCTCCTCTTCGGACGGGAAGCCGTTCTGCAGCATAAAGGGAATTTCGGTGCGGTAGA
The DNA here is from genome assembly GCF_031844285.1 of Enterobacter sp. BRE11. Lineage (NCBI taxonomy): Bacteria > Pseudomonadati > Pseudomonadota > Gammaproteobacteria > Enterobacterales > Enterobacteriaceae > Enterobacter > Enterobacter sp. BRE11. The sequence goes on along the minus strand of NZ_JAUZUX010000020.1, from coordinate 43,844 downwards.
GGCCGATGCCGTCTACCCAGCTGTCGAGCGTCTGCTCATGCTCCGGGCTGAGGCCAGCGTTGAGCATCACCTGAATGCGCTCGCCGCTTTTCAGCTCGCCCGGCTGATCCACCACCCCTTCCGCCATTTTGCTCAGCGCGTTCTCTTCGCTGATCAGACGCTGGTACTCCTGCACCAGCACCGGCTCGGGATCGATTAACAGCTCGCCGCGGTAGCCGTCGACGATCAGCAGTCGTTTATTGAGCTGCGCAGGCAGAATATCCGCGCCCATGACGGTGGGAATGCCCATGGCGCGCGTCAGGATAGCGGCGTGCGAGTTAGCGGCGCCGTCGCGCACCACGATGCCCGCCAGCCGCTCGTGCGGCAGCTCCGCCAGCGTGGTGGCGGTGAGCTCGTCGGCCACCAGCACAAAGCGTTCCGGCCAGGCATTGGTGCCGACCAGCGAGTCATCGAGATGAAACAGCAGACGCTGGCCCAGCACGCGCAGATCGCCCGCACGCTCGCGCAGGTAGCTGTCGCTCAGGCTGGCGAACTGGGCGGCGAATTTTTCGATAACCTTTTTGACCGCCCATTCGGCGACCGAACCCTGCTCGATCTCGTCGAACAGATCTTTCTTCAGGCGGGCATCGGTCAACAGGTGGGAGTAAAGATCGAAGATCGCCGCGCTCTCTTTCTGCACGCCAGCGGCAAAGCGTTTACTGAAGCGGCGAAATTCGCTGGCGGCTTCGCTCATCGCCAGCACCAGCCTTTCGCGTTCACGCTGCACGTCGAGCGTCGAGGCGGCGGAGACCTGATCCAGCAGCGGCTGCGTTTCGTCTACCCAGCCCGGTGCGACGGCGACGCCCGGCGCGGCGGCGATAGCGCGCACCCGCGTCTGGCGGAACTGGCCGAAAAGCTGGCCGAGCTGCGACTGCGACAGCAGGGTCGCCATCTGCGTCGCCAGCGTGACCAGGAAAGACTCTTCGCTCTCGTCGAACTGTCGATGTTCGCGCTGCTGCACCACCAGCACGCCCAGCAGCTGGCGGCGGCTGATGATCGGCACGCCAAGGAAGGAGCGATAGCGCTCTTCTTTCACTGCGGGGATATATTTGAAGCTGGGGTGACTTTGCGCATCCGCAAGGTTGATGGGCTCGGCAAGCCGTCCCACCAGGCCCACGATCCCTTCGTCGAACGCCAGCGTGACGGTGCGCCCGCGCGGTTTTTTCAGGCCGCGTGTCGCCATCAGGTAGTAGCAATGGTGATCGTGATCCGCGAGATAAACGGAGCATACTTCCGTGTCCATCGCCAGGCAGATCTCATTGACCAGGATGTCGAGCGCGTCGTTAAGCCGCGGCGCGCCCGCCACCTTTTCTACTATTTCGCGCAACTGAGTGAGCATAAGGGCGTGGCCTATCCTCTTTTCCGTCGATGGGCTGGCGCGCTGCGCTGCTGCCCCGCACTCTCCTGCATCGACATTACCACGCCAGCGAATTCCTTCATTACGCGGCGATAGACGTCGCGTTTAAAGGAGACAACCTGACGCACCGGATACCAGAAGCTCACCCAGCGCCAGCCGTCGAACTCTGGCGTGCTGCTGTGTTGCACATTGATATCCGCGTCACTGCTCATCAACTGCAGAAGAAACCACTTTTGTTTCTGGCCGATACATACCGGCTTTGTGTCCCAACGCACCAAACGTTTTGGCAATTTGTAGCGCAACCAGTTTCGGGTAGATGCAAGTATTCGAACATCTTTACGGTGTAAACCCACTTCTTCGAACAGTTCGCGATACATCGCCTGTTCGGCGGTTTCACCGGGATTGATGCCTCCCTGAGGAAACTGCCAGGAGTGCTGTCCAAAGCGCCTGGCCCACAACACTTGTCCTTGCCTGTTACAGATTACGATACCAACATTCGGGCGGTAGCCATCATCATCGATCACTGGACTACCTCAAAGCTAAATTTGAATAGCCTGATTGTTTCACACTCCTTACAGGCGGTAAACCACTGGATTGTCGGGAAGAACGCGGCACAGCACCTGGATAACTCACAGTATTGCCCCAAGTTATAAACAATTACGCCGGCAAAGAGGCGATCTTATTCACGTTTTCTGTGGATAGCTTTGTGCAGAACACGGGAATTAGCTGAAGAAACTTTTGCGCCCCTTATCAGCCCCGCATAGTGACAAATGATTTTTATAGTTTAAAAACAGGAAATTAATTGAATCTTATTCAGAATAAAAACAGCCCTGTTTGCGGTGGAAGGCGCGAAAGCGTTTTAGCTGGTTAAAGATCAAGCGACGTCGTTTTTATCCACAGACAATGCAGTAAACTTGCTCATCGATGGATAAAAAAGCGCCTTTTCCGCTAAAGTCAAGGCTGTAAATGGAACCAGTAGCGGGAGGCTGGCAGGGTTATCCCACCGATCTGTGGATAACTCAGGCGAAGATCCTGTTCATTATTGCCGTCAGTCCGGGATAACCTTGTACGGTCGTCGCAGGCCAGCAGGGCGTGCAATTAAAAAAGCATGAGGAATCATGCTATTATCGGCATCCTTTTGCCTGGCGCCGCTGTGGGAAAAGTTTGCGGAAGAAAAACTGTCTATTTTTTAACCAACAGAGTATTCGTCATGTTCCAGCTGCCTGCCCCGCCCGAAAATGAAGCCGTTCTGCTGGCGCGCGCCCATGCGCTGGCAGGCCAGACGCTGGCGACGCTGGCCGCGCAGGCTGGCCTGCCGATGCCGGCCGATCTGAAACGCGATAAAGGCTGGGTCGGCATGCTGCTGGAGCGCTATCTGGGCGCCAGCGCAGGCAGCAAGGCGGAGCAGGATTTCGCCCATCTCGGCATCGAGCTCAAAACCATCCCTGTCGACGCACAGGGCAAACCGCTGGAAACCACCTTTGTCTGCGTGGCGCCCCTGACCGGCAACAGCGGCGTGACCTGGGAGACGAGCCACGTACGCCATAAGCTGGCGCGCGTGCTGTGGATCCCGGTAGAGGGCGATCGCGCAATTCCCCTTGCCCAGCGTCGCGTCGGCGCGCCGCTGCTGTGGAGCCCGAGCGAAGAGGAAGATCGCATGCTGCGCCAGGACTGGGAGGAGCTGATGGATATGATCGTGCTGGGCCAGGTTGAACGCATTACCGCGCGCCACGGCGCCTGGCTGCAGATCCGACCGAAAGCCGCCAATAGCCGGGCGTTGACCGAAGGCATCGGCGAACACGGCGAGCCGGTCATGACGCTGCCGCGCGGTTTTTACCTGAAAAAGAGCTTCACCGCCCCGCTGCTGGCGCGTCATTTTTTACTGTAAGTTCATCAAAGCGGATGCGTATAATCGCCGTTTACTTTTCGTTTAAGATTGAGTGTACGCATGTTTGAGTGGATAACCGATCCCAACGCCTGGCTGGCGCTGGGCACGCTGACCATCCTCGAAGTGGTTCTGGGTATAGATAATATTATTTTCCTGTCGCTGGTGGTGGCGAAACTGCCTAAACATCAGCAGGCCAGCGCGCGTCGTCTCGGCCTGATGGGCGCTATGCTGATGCGTCTCGCCCTGCTGGCCTCGATCGCCTGGGTTGCGCGTCTGACCCACCCGCTGTTTACCCTTTTTGATCACGCTTTCTCCTGGCGCGATCTGATCCTGCTCGGCGGCGGCCTGTTCCTGCTGTGGAAATCGAGCATGGAGATCCATGAAACCATCGAAGGCGGTGAAGAGGAGCACAAGACCAACGTGCACTCTTTCTTCGGCGCTATCGTGCAGATTATGCTGCTGGATATCATCTTTAGCCTGGACTCGGTGATTACCGCCGTCGGCCTTTCCGATCATCTCTTTATTATGATGGCTGCCGTGGTGATCGCCGTACTGATGATGATGTTCGCCGCGCGCGCCATCGGCGAGTTTGTCGATCGCCATCCTTCGATCAAAATGCTCGCCCTCTCTTTTCTGATTCTGGTAGGTTTTACCCTGATTCTGGAGAGCTTCGCCGTGCATGTTCCAAAAGGTTACATCTACTTTGCCATGTTCTTCTCTATGGCGGTCGAGTGTCTGAACCTGATGCGCACCAGGAAAAGCGCGGCATAAAATGTCAAGGGCGGCCACAGGCCGCCCTTTTATTTTCAGATTCATGCGATAACGCAACGCGCCAAAACCATTTATTACTACACTTTTTGCTGTCGATGCTGCGTAGCCTCTGACAGGGCGACGCGGCCCACTGGCTGACGGGAGTGAGAGGAATACATGTGATGAAAGAGTTGGCAGGCGTAGCAGTGTTGTTTTTTGCCGCCGTGACACTGAGCGGATGCAGTTCAGATTATGTTATGGCAACCAAAAACGGCCAGATGATCATGACGGAAGGCAAGCCGACCATCGATAAAGAGACCGGTCTGGTGAAATATACCGATCAGTCAGGCCATGAAGTGCAGATAAATGGCGACGAAGTGTCGACCATTATTGAGCGTTAAGTGCCATTTCAGCTCACCTGTCCCGCAATTTGCCCGGACAGGTGATTTCCCCGATTTTCCCCACTTCCTTCCCTGCTAACTCACGCGCTATAGTCCCAAATGACACACCATTACATTCCATAACAATAAGGAAGACGGCTATGCATTATCACCGCATCCCCCATAGCACGCTGGAAGTGAGTCAACTGGGGTTGGGAACCATGACGTTTGGTGAACAGAATAGCGAAGCCGACGCCCACCAGCAGCTCGATTTCGCCCTTGCCAGCGGCATCAACTTTATCGATACCGCTGAAATGTATCCGGTGCCGCCGCGCCCGGAAACCCAGGGTTTGACCGAACAGTATATTGGCAGCTGGCTGAAGGCGCGCGGCAGCCGCGATAAGGTGATCCTCGCCAGCAAGGTTGCAGGTCCGTCACGCGGCGCAGATGCCTCGATTCGTCCGAACCAGGCGCTGGATCGCAAAAATATCCGCGACGCGCTGGACGCCAGCCTGAAGCGCCTGAATACCGACTACCTCGATCTTTATCAGCTGCACTGGCCGCAGCGCCAGACCAACTATTTCGGCAAGCTGGGCTATCAGTACAGCGAGACCGCGACGCCCGTCACGCTGCTGGAGACGCTGGAAGCGCTGACCGAGCAGGTGCGCGCCGGCAAAATTCGCTATATCGGCGTATCGAACGAAACGGCCTGGGGCGTGATGCGCTATCTGCAGCTGGCGGAGAAGCATGAGCTGCCGCGCATCGTGACCATTCAGAATCCCTACAGCCTGCTGAACCGCAGCTTTGAAGTGGGCCTGGCGGAAATCAGCCAGCATGAAGGGGTGGAGCTGCTGGCTTACTCCAGCCTCGCCTTCGGCACCCTGAGCGGCAAGTATCTGAACGGCGCGAAACCGGCCGGCGCGCGCAATACGCTGTTCAGCCGCTTTACGCGCTACAGCGGCGAGCAGTCGCAGCGGGCGATTGCGGAATATGTGGCACTGGCGCAGAAGCATCAGCTGGATCCGTCGCAGATGGCGCTCGCCTATGTACGTCAGCAGCCGTTCGTCGCCAGCACCCTGCTGGGCGCAACGACGCTGGAGCAGCTGAAGATCAATATCGACAGCTTCAACCTGACGCTGGACGCTGAAGTTCTGGAAGGGATCGAGGCGATTCACCGCCGTTACACCTATCCGGCGCCATAAGAGCCGTCGTCTGTTAGCCTGGCGCCTGCGCAGGTCGCCAGGCCCGATCGCAAAGTCGCTTTACGCATCCATGCTCGCTCGGCCCGCAACATCCCTGTTGCGGGACGCTTTGCTCTTCGGGCCTGGCGACCTGCTTTTCCAACACTTTGCGGTCTGTAAGGCTCAGTTCAGGTGCCCTGTCTGACTACAACCCCAGCAGCAGCTGCCGCTCAAGCTGCGGATCGAGCAGCGTAACGTGCAGCCCCACCAGCCGCACGCCGCGTCCGGCGCGGCGCTCATCCCAGGTTTTGCGCGCCACCGCGATCAAATCCTCTTTGTTCAGCTCCGGCCAGATATGCTCCTGCGTCGTCAGCTGGAAATCGTTGAACTTGAGCTTCACGCCCTGCCGCGCGATTTGCCTGTCGGGCCGAACCTGCGTCAGGCGGCGCTCCAGCTCCGCATAGAGAAAATCGATAATCTCCAGGCAGGCTTCCCAGCTGTGAATATCTTCCGCCAGCGTGCGCTCGACGCCGACGGACTTGCGTTCGCGCTCCACCACCACGCCGCGCTCGTCGATGCCGTGGCTGCGCTCCCACAGCACGCGGCCAAACTTGCCGAAGCGCTTGAGCAGCTGCGCCACATCCGCTTTCTGCACGTCGGCGCAGGTATGCAACCCCATCTCCTCGAGCTTTTTCGTCGCCACCTTGCCGACGCCAGGGATCTTCGCCAGCGGCAGCGACAGTAGAAAATCGGGCATCTCCTGCGGCGTAATCACGTACTGCCCGTCGGGCTTGTTAAGATCGGAGGCGATTTTTGCGAGAAACTTAATCGGCGCGATGCCGGCCGAGGCGGTCAGCCCCGTCTCGCGCTGAATAGTATTGCGGATCTCGCGGGCGATCAGCGTAGCAGAGCCGTGACAGTGCGGACTGTCGGTGACGTCGAGATAGGCTTCGTCCAGCGACAGCGGTTCAATCAAGGGGGTATAGCGCAGAAAGATGTCGCGGATCTGCTGCGACGCCTCTTTATAGGCGTCGAAGCGCCCCGGCAGCAGCTTCAGATGGGGACAGAGCTTCAGCGCCATGGCGGTGGGCATCGCGCTGCGTACGCCGAACTTACGCGCCGGATAGTTGGCGGTGCTGATTACGCCGCGTCGTTCGCGGCTGCCGCCAATGGCGATGGGAATATCGCGCAGCGCCGGATTGTCGCGCATCTCTACCGCTGCATAGAAGCAGTCCATATCGACATGTATGATTTTCACGCTTGCCCGCCATTCGTTTTCCGTCACGCCTTATGATACTGTATAGATGTACAGATGCAAAAGCGCCGCCGCGTCAGGCGCGCCTGAAAAACGGATTTACCCTCCGTCGCCACTAAAGTTTACAAATTTATGGCCGTCATACCTTGAGGAAAACGCGAATTTACCTGGCGGCGTCTTGATAAAAAAACAGACAATGCTAATGTTGCGCTGCGGTAGCGGAGTTTTCCGATAATGCAAGTCTGAGACGCGTCTCGCGTCATCGTTCTCTTCACTCAAGGTACACACAGCATGGGCAAAATCGCACTTCTGTTTGCGATGATTTTGATGCCAGCCCTCAGCATGGCAATGACTCCCGAGCCGACGCAGCCAGTGTCGACGCCGGTAAGTAAAGAATTAAAGAAACAGTTACTCGGTACCCCGGTCTATCTGCAGATTTTCAAGGAAGAACGCACGCTGGAGCTCTATGGCAAAATCGGCAATGAATTTCGCCTGCTCGATACCTACCGCATCTGTAACTTTTCCGGTGGCCTCGGCCCGAAGCGCCGCGAAGGGGATTTTAAAAGTCCGGAAGGCTTTTACAGCGTCAGGCTCAACCAGCTTAAGCCCGACAGCCGTTTTTATCGCGCCATCAACGTCGGGTTTCCTAACCAGTACGATCGCGAGCATGCCTACACCGGCAACTATCTAATGATCCACGGCGACTGTAAATCAATCGGCTGCTATGCGATGACCGACGCCTATATGGACGAGATTTTCACCTATGTGAACGCGGCGCTGCGTAACGGCCAGTCAGAGGTGCACATCAGCATCTTCCCGTTCCGCATGACCGACACCAACATGCAGCGCCATCGCTACTCCACCTACGCCAGCTTCTGGCGCGAGCTGCAGCCCGGCTACGCTTACTTTGCGAAATACCATCAGCCGCCGACGGTCAGCGTCGCCAGCGGCAGCTACGTGATGAACAGCGGCAGCCCGGCGATCGTCAATCCCGAAGCCGCCTCTAAATCATTCCTGGCGCTCTCCAAGGTAGAATAGCGCCCACTCGCCTGGCACGATGCGGTGCCAGGTTTCATTTGCCGTCAGCGGCTGCGTCGCAATCACCGTCACCACGTCGTTGGCGGTGGTGTGCTGCTGGAAATCAATCTCGACATCCTGATCGAGCAGTTGCGCTTTGCCGAAGGGCGCGCGGCGCGTGATCCAGTAGAGGTTGGTCGAGCAGAACGCCATCAGATAGCGCCCGTCCGACAGCAGCATATTGAACACCCCTTTCTGCCGCAGCTCTCCCGCCAGCTCCGCCACATAGCGAAACACCGCTGGCCAGTTGGCGGGCGTGCGCGGATAGCGCGTCGCCAGCTTGTGCAGCAGCCAGCAGAACGCCTTCTCGCTGTCGGTTTCGCCCACCGGGCGGAAATGGCCGGTTTCCAGCTGGCGATAGCCTTTGAGCTGGCCATTATGCGCGTAGGTCCAGTTACGCCCCCACAGCTCGCGGGTAAAGGGGTGGGTATTCTCCAGCGAGACCGGCCCGCGGTTCGCCTGGCGAATATGCGCCACTACCGATTGCGATTTAATGGGGTACTCCTGCACCAGCCGCGCAACAGGCGAGTTATAGCTCGGCAGCGGATCTTTAAAGGTGCGGCAGCCCCGGTCTTCATAAAAGGTGATGCCCCAGCCATCTTTATGCGGCCCGGTTCCCCCCCCGCGCTGCACCAGGCCGGTAAAACTGAAACAGATATCGGTTGGAACGTTAGCGCTCATCCCGAGCAATTCGCACATAGCTACCGCCTTAGTCAGAAAAGCCGCCAGCCAGCAAGATGGCGGCCGGCACCCTTACTTCACCATCTCTTTTTCGATCAGCAGCATCAGGATATGGATCACTTTGATATGGATCTCCTGGATGCGGTCGGCGTAGCCAAAGTGCGGCACGCGAATGTCGATGTCCGCCGAGCCCGCCATTTTGCCGCCATCTTTGCCGGTCAGGGTAATGACCTTCATGCCCTGCGCGCGCGCCGCCTCGATCGCCTTGATGATATTGGCGGAGTTGCCAGAGGTCGACAGCCCCAGCAGCACGTCGCCCGGACGGCCCACCGCTTCGATATAGCGGGAGAAAACGTAGTCGTAGCCGAAATCGTTGCTGACGCAGGAGAGATGGCTGACGTCGGAGATGGCGATCGCCGGGTAGCCCGGACGGTTCTCGCGGTAGCGTCCAGTCAGCTCTTCGGCGAAGTGCATCGCGTCGCAGTGCGAGCCGCCGTTGCCGCAGGAGAGCACTTTCCCGCCCGCCTTAAAGCTGTCGGCCAGCAGCACCGCCGCGCGCTGAATGGCGTGAATATTCGCCTCGTCGCTAAGGAAGGTATTAAGCGTGTCCGCTGCTTCATTCAGCTCGGAGCGAATGATGTCCTGGTACATAGGGATGTCCTTGTTAGTAAAAGAGTGACTCTGCAAGTTTAACGGAATGGCGGGTTGGCGCAAAGCGCGCACCGCGCGAAAGCCCGCCTTCGCTCCGCAGCGGATTTGTCGATTTTGTGAGTAAGGTTGTAATTGCGATGTAAACAAATTGCTAATTGGGCGCAGGTGGCATACACCTCTACAGATAACAGGTCAGACCTCTTACTACTTACGGAGCCGTGATTATGATGGTTGTGTCGATCCTCGCGACGCTGGTGTTAATCAGCGCCCTGTTTTATCACCGCATTTCTCTGGCGGCGAGCAGCGCGATTTTACTCTTGTGGACCGCCGCTTGGGCGGCGGCGCACATCTGGACGCCCTGGCTGCTGCTGCCGCTGGCGATCCTTCTGCTGCCGCTTAACCTCCCCTCAATGCGCCGTTCGCTGTTTTCAAAGCCGATACTGCAGCGCTTTCAGAAGGTGATGCCGCCGATGTCGCGCACGGAAAAAGAGGCGATCGACGCCGGGACCACCTGGTGGGAAGGCGACCTGTTCCAGGGCAAGCCGGACTGGCAGAAGCTGCACAACTATCCGCAGCCGCGCCTGACGCCGGCCGAGCAGGCGTTTCTCGACGGCCCGGTGGAAGAGGCGTGCCGCATGGCGAACGACTTCGCCATCACCCATGAGATGGCGGATCTGCCGCCGGAACTCTGGGCCTATCTGAAAGAGCAGCGTTTCTTCGCCATGATCATCAAGAAAGAGTATGGCGGCCTCGAGTTCTCCGCCTATGCGCAGGCGCGCGTGCTGCAAAAGCTGGCGGGCGTTTCCGGCATTCTGGCGATTACCGTCGGCGTGCCTAACTCGCTTGGCCCAGGCGAACTGCTGCAGCATTACGGCACCGACGAGCAGAAAGATCACTATCTGCCGCGTCTGGCGCGCGGCGAGGAGATCCCCTGCTTCGCGCTGACCAGCCCGGAAGCGGGCTCCGACGCCGGCGCCATCCCCGATACCGGCGTGGTCTGCATGGGCGAGTGGCAGGGCAAGCAGGTGCTCGGTATGCGCCTGACCTGGAATAAGCGCTACATTACGCTGGCACCGGTGGCGACCGTGCTGGGGCTGGCCTTCAAGCTCTCCGACCCTGACCATCTGCTGGGCGATACCGAATCGCTGGGCATTACCTGTGCGCTCATCCCTACCAGCACGCCGGGCGTTGAGATCGGCAAGCGCCACTTCCCGCTCAACGTGCCGTTCCAGAACGGCCCGACGCGCGGCAACGCTATTTTCGTGCCGATCGATTTTATTATCGGCGGGCCGCAGATGGCCGGTCAGGGCTGGCGGATGCTGGTTGAGTGCCTGTCGGTAGGACGCGGCATTACCCTGCCCTCGAACTCCACCGGCAGTCTGAAAAGCGTGGCGCTCGCCACCGGCGCCTATGCGCATATTCGTCGCCAGTTCAGGGTCTCTATCGGCAAGATGGAAGGCATTGAAGAGCCGCTGGCGCGTATTGCTGGTAACGCCTACGTGATGGACGCCGCAGCGACGCTGATCACTACCGGCATTATGCAGGGCGAAAAACCGGCCGTGCTGTCGGCGATTGTGAAGTACCACTGCACCCACCGCGGCCAGCGCGCCATCATGGACGCCATGGATATTGCGGGCGGCAAAGGCATTATGCTCGGCAACAATAACTTCCTCGCCCGCGCCTATCAGGGCGCGCCTATCGCCATTACGGTTGAAGGCGCCAATATCCTGACGCGCAGCATGATTATTTTCGGTCAGGGCGCTATCCGCTGCCATCCGTACGTGCTGAAAGAGATGGCGGCGGCGGCCAGTCAGGATCTGAATGCCTTCGACGCCGCGCTGTTCAGCCATATCGGCTATGTCGGCAGCAACGCCGTGCGCAGCCTGTGGCTCGGCCTGACGGCCGGACGCGGCAGCGCCACGCCGACGCGCGACGCCACGCGCCGCTACTACCAACACCTTAACCGTCTCAGCGCTAACCTGGCGCTGCTGGCGGACGTGTCGATGGCGGTGCTCGGCGGCAGCCTGAAGCGACGCGAGCGTATTTCGGCGCGACTGGGCGATGTACTGAGCCAGCTCTACCTCGCCTCTGCCACGCTGAAACGCTATGACGACGAGGGACGTCACGAGGCCGATCTGCCGCTGCTGCACTGGGGCGTGCAGGATGCGCTGCATCAGGCTGAGCAGGCGATAGAGGATCTGCTGCGCAACTTCCCCAACCCACTGGTGGCTGGCGCGCTGCGCATGATGATTTTCGCTGGCGGCAAGCACTGCCCGGCGCCGAGCGATCGTCTCGATCATAAGCTGGCGAAGCTGCTGCAGCTGCCTTCCGCCACGCGCACAAGGCTGGGACGCGGCCAGTATCTGACGCCGAGCGAGCATAACCCAGCCGGTCAGCTTGAGCAGGCGTTGCAGGAGGTGATGGCGGCGGAAGTGATCCACGATCGTCTGTGCAAGCAGCAGAAAGAGCACTTCTCGTTTACCCGGCTGGACGCGCTGGCGCAGCGGGCATTAAAAGCGGGCTGGATTGACGCCGCCGAGGCCGAGGTGCTGACGCGCGCCGAAGCGAGCCGTCTGCGCGCCATTAACGTCGATGAGTTTGAAGCGGATGCGCTGGCGGTGCCGGTGAAGCAGCCGACGATGAAGGCGGCGCGGGAGAGCGAGGCGGCGTAACAGTAATAACAGTAAGGCTGGCGTGGAAAGAGCATGAGGCATGGAGCATGCGCGGGTGGCAACGCTCGATCGCAAAGTCGCTCAAGGCATCCCTGCTCGCTCGGCCCACGCCATCCCTGGCGTGGGACGCTTTGCTCTTCGAGCCTTGCCACCCGCGCCTAAACTAACGTGCGGCCTGCCGCCCTTACCCCGCCTGCCGAATACGCGCGATCAGCGCCTCGGCGTCCTCGATGTGATCCGCCGCCAGAATCAGCGTCCGCCCCAGCGTAATGCAGCTGCGAATACACTCGGTGCGCATCGCCTCATCCTTAATCAGCTTCATATCCGCCACGTGGGACATGCCGACGGTGCGGCGAATCAGCTCGGTGCCGCAGTAGCCAATGGTATCGGCCCACACCTTGCGCAGAAACGCCTGCGCGTAGCCCGGATAAGCCAGCGCCACGTCCGCTGTTTTCTCCTGCGCCAGCGCCAGAAAGCGCGCGGCGAAACTGTTCCACACCTCGCGCACGTCGTTAAGACGCAGCTCGCGCCCTTCCGCCGCCTCGCGCGGGGCCAGCAGCCCCGGCAGACCGCAGTAATTGATCAGCAGATTGCCCAGCGCCGTGCCGACGTCAAAGCCGATCGGGCCAAAATAGCCGAACTCCGCGTCGATCGCCTTCAGGCTGTTGTCGGCAACGAAAATCGAGCCGCTGTGAATATCGCCGTGCAGCAGCGCTTCGGCATGGGCGAAAAAGCGATGCTTCAAGCCGGCAACGGCGATGCGTAGCGCCTCATCGTCGCGCAGGCTGGCGACCAGCGGCTCCAGCGCCAGCGGGTAGCTGTTGCGCTCGTGATCGGTGTAGGGATCGTTGAAGAAGAGATCTTCGGTAATCTCGCACATCTCTGGATTGATAAAGCGCGCCACTGCGGCTTTTTTCTGATGAGGATGCAGCACGAAATCGGAGGTGTGAAACAGCGTCTGCGCCAGATATTCGCCCAGCTGCGCCGCCGCCTGCGGGTAGAAAGCGCCCTTCACCAGCTCGCTGCGCCAGATGCGGTGGCTGGAGAGATCCTCCATCACCATCACCGCCAGCGTCTCGTCATAGTGCGTCACCCTCACGGTGTGCTGGGGGCAATGTTTATAGTGCTCGATCAGGGTTTGCGCTTCCAGCCGCGCGCGGTCCAGCGTCAGCGGCCAGGATTCGCCGACGCAGCGCACGTAAGGCAGCGCCTGTTTAACGATAACCCGGCTGTTGCCCTGACGGTCGAAAATTTTGAAGACCAGGTTAAGGTTGCCATCGCCAATCTCTTCCGCCTCGACCAGCGAAGCGGGATCGTTTACGCCGCCAAACTGCCGGGCATACTCAACGGCATCCGCCGCGGTGAAGGTACGGTATTGCGACATTGCCTTTCCTCTTATACCAAACTGAAACGAAATCCCGCCAGGGCAGCATAATAAGCCGTTCAGACGTCTATACATCCGTTCCGCATGTTGGCACAATACGCGACAACAACGCAACAGGGATTTCACAGACAATGCAAACACTCCGCACCACCAGCTTACAGGTTCGTGACAGTCAGCTCTGGATCCTCGATCAGCAGGCGCTGCCGCAGCAAAAAAACTGGCTGCCAGCGCACGACGTGGCGCAGCTGGTCGACCATATTCACGCCCTGCGCGTGCGCGGCGCGCCGCTGATCGGCCTCTCCGCCTCGCTGCTGCTGGCGCTGCTGGCTGAGGCGGGCGTAAGCCGCGACGCGCTGGCGCAGGCGCTGGAGGTGCTGCGCGCCGCGCGTCCTACGGCAGTCAACCTGATGAATAATCTCGATCGCATGAAGCTGGCGCTGGCGCAGCCAGATTTTGCCGCCGCACTGAGCCAGGAAGCGCTGCGCCTGGTCGAGGAGGATCGCCAGCTATGCGACAACATCGCCGAGGCGGGCAGCGCGCTGGTGAAGCCAAACAGCCGCCTGCTGACGCACTGTAACACCGGCGGGCTGGCAACGGCGGGCGTCGGCACGGCGCTGGGGGTGATTGCCCGCGCGCATCAGCAGGGCAAGGTAGCGAACGTCTGGGTGGGTGAAACGCGCCCGCTGCTGCAGGGTGGGCGCCTTACCGCCTGGGAGCTGGGCGAGCTGGCGATCCCTTTTCAGCTGATCACCGATTCAATGGCGGCCAGCCTGATGGCGAGCGGCCAGGTCGACGCCGTCTGGGTCGGCGCGGACCGCATCGCGGCCAACGGCGACGTGGCGAACAAAATCGGCACCTACAGCCTGGCGGTGCTGGCGCAGTACCATCAAATCCCCTTCTACGTTGCCGCACCGCATACCACGCTGGATCGCCAGTGCGTCAGCGGCCGCGACATTCCTATCGAGCAGCGCGCCGCCAGCGAAGTGACCGGCGCGGCGGGCAGCTTCGGCAGCGTGCAGTGGGCGCCGGAAGCGGCAAACGTCTTTAACCCGGCGTTCGACGTGACGCCTGCGGCGCTGATTAGCGGCTGGGTGCTGGACACCGGCGTGGTGACGCCGGAGGCGGTTGCGACGGGGATTTTTCAGCCCTGACCGGGCGCGCTGAGCGCGCCCGGCTGGCCTGATTAAGGCAGGCGCGGATAGGCGTCGGCGATGGCGTCGCCGGTAAAGTGCGCCACCCAGCCTTCCTGATTATCGAAAATGCGGATAGCGGTGAAGTTGGGCGAGGAGCCCATATCGAACCAGTGCGGCGTGCCCGCCGGTACTGAGATCAAATCGTTCTTTTCACACAGGATCTGGTAGACCTGCCCATCGAGATGCAGGCAAAAAAGGCCCGCGCCCTCGACGAAGAAGCGCACCTCATCTTCGCCGTGGGTGTGCTCAGAGAGAAACTTCTGACGCAGCGTCTCTTTTTGCGGGTTGTCGGCGCGCATGCTGATCACATCCCAGCTCTGATAGCCTTTCTCCGCCACCAGCCGATCGATAGCGTGCTGATAGGCTTCAATGACGTCGGCGGGTTGGGGGTTATCGCCTAAATCGCGATCCGCCGCCCAGCGCTCGAAGCGCACATTCTTTGCATTCAGCCGTTCGCGGATCATCTCCGCATCGGTACTGTGCCACACCGGCAGCGTGGCTTCGGTATCGGTAAAAATGGTCAATGCGCTCATGCTAAAACGACTCCCGAAAAGGTGTTCACCTGATGATGGCGGCTTTCGCTGTCTGCGGGGCCGCGAATTAACTGCACGGTATTCCATCCGGCTTCCGCTGCCGCATCCAGCTCCTGACGAATGTCGGAGAGGAACAGCAGCTGCTCAGCGGGCAGGCCGGTTTGTTCAGCGATAGTGCGGTAGGAGGCGACCTCTCGCTTGGCGCCAACGCGCGTGTCGAAATAGCCGCTAAACAGATCGGTAATATCGCCTTCATCACTGTAGCCAAATAACAGTTTTTGCGCCGCAACCGAGCCGGAAGAATAGACGTAGAGCGCAAGGCCCTGCTCCCGCCAGGCGCGCAGCGTCGGCACCACATCGGGATAGAGATGGCCGGTAAAACTGCCGTTCACATAGCCGTCGCGCCAGATCATCCCCTGCAGCGCTTTTAGCCCGGTGGATTTGCGATCCTCATCCATAAAGCCCAGCAGGATAGCGGTGAGCGCCTCAAGGTCAGCTTCCGGCTGGCCCGCTTCGGCGCGCACCGCGTCGAGCGCGGCGCTGACGTCAGGTTGCGCATGCTGCGCACGGATAAAGGCGGCGAGATGTTCACGCGCGTAAGGAAAGAGCACATCATGCACGAAGCGAATATCGCTGGTGGTGCCTTCTATATCAGTAACAATGGCGCGTATCATGGGGCCTCCAGCAGGCGACGTTGGCGTTCACATTCAAATAAAAACTCCAGACCTTCCAGATGACGACGCGCTTCATTCACGTCCTGGCCCCAGCAGGTTAAGCCGTGGCCGCGCAGCAGAAAGCCATAGCGCAGCGGAGCGTTGCGGGCGTACGCCTCAATGCGCCCCGCCAGCGCGTCGATATCCTGATCGTTATCAAACAGCGGGATCGCCACGCTGGCAAGATGGGTGCGCTGCCCCGCCAGCGATTTCTGCATCTCATAGCCTTCCAGCCGCAGCGCAGCGCCCTTCTCAACGCGCGACAGCACCGTCGCGTTCACCGTATGGGTATGCAGCACTGCGCCCGCCTCGGGGAACAGCCGGTAGATCAGGGTATGCAATCCGGTTTCCGCCGACGGCCTGCGCCCGGACGGCGCGCGGCTGGTGGCGATCTCTACCTGAATAAAGTCGTCGCGCGTCAGGCTGCCTTTATCCTTGCCCGACTCGCTGAGCAGGCAGAAGCGGGCATCTTCGCGTACTGACATATTGCCGCCGGTGGCGGGCGCCCAGCCTTTGGCGCCAATCCAGTGGCAGGCCGCCACCAGCTGGTCGAGTGGAGAGAGTTCAGACATAGCGTATCAGGCATCCTGTAAGGTAGGTTTTAGACGTCTAAGCGTCTCGATTGCCAAATACTAACATCCTGTTTATAGTGGCTTCAACACAGGGTTACTCCGCAATAACATTCGCGCTTAAGGCCATTAACCATGACGCAGCCCAACCTGACGCCGGAGAGTAAACTTCCTGCTCTCGGCACCACCATCTTTACCCAGATGAGCGCGCTGGCGCAGCAGCATAACGCCATCAACCTTTCGCAGGGCTTCCCCGACTTTGACGGCCCGCGCTATCTGCAGGCGCGCCTGGCGCATCACGTCAGCGAGGGCGCCAACCAGTATGCGCCGATGACCGGCGCGCTGCCGCTGCGCGAGGCGATCGCCAAGAAAACCGCTGAGCTGTATGGCTACCGCCCCGACGTCAACAGCGATATCACCGTGACCGCCGGCGCGACCGAAGCGCTCTATGCGGCGATCACCGCGCTGGTGCGTCCGGGGGACGAGGTGATCTGCTTCGACCCAAGCTACGACAGCTATGCGCCCGCCGTCGAACTGTCGGGCGGCGTGCTAAAACGCATCGCGCTGCAGCCGCCGGGCTTTCGCGTCGACTGGACGGCGTTCGCCGCGCTGCTCTCCGACAAAACCCGTCTGGTGATCCTCAATACGCCGCACAACCCTTCCGCCACCGTCTGGCGTAAAGCGGATTTCGCGGCGCTCTGGCAGGCGATCGCCGAGCGGGAAATTTACGTGTTGAGCGACGAAGTGTACGAGCATATCTGCTTTGACGAGGCGGGCCACGCCAGCGTGCTGGCGCATCCGCAGCTGCGCGAGCGCGCCATCGCCGTCTCCTCTTTCGGCAAGACCTTTCATATGACCGGCTGGAAGGTCGGCTACAGCGTCGCGCCCGCCGCCATCAGCGCGGAGATCCGCAAGGTGCATCAGTATCTGACCTTCGCGGTGAATACGCCCGCCCAGCTGGCGATCGCCGATATGCTGCGCCACGAACCCGCCCACTACCGCGAGCTGTCCGCGTTTTACCGCGCGCGCCGCGACCGTCTGGCGCAGGCGCTGGAGAAGAGCCGCTTTAGGGTGCTGCCGTGCGAAGGCACCTATTTTCTGCTGGCGGACTACAGTGCCATCTCCGATCTCGACGACGTCAGCTTCTGCCAGTGGCTCACCAAAGAGGTGGGCGTGGCGGCGATTCCGCTGTCGGTGTTCTGCGCCGACCCGTTCCCGCACAGGCTGATCCGCCTCTGCTTCGCCAAACAGGAAGCGACGCTAGACGCCGCCGCGGAGCGCTTATGTCAGATTTAAACATTACCGTTTTGCAGGAAACCCTGCACTGGATGGATGGCGAAGCAAACCTGCGCCATTTCGACGCCGTGCTTGAGGGGGTGACGGGCCGCGATCTGATTCTGCTGCCCGAGATGTTCACCACCGGCTTCGCGATGGAGGCGGCGCAGCGTTCGCTGCCGCAGGCGCAGGTGGTCGACTGGCTGCGCAAACACGCCGCGGCGAGCGACGCGCTGGTGGGGGGCAGCGCGGCGATTCAGACGGAAAAAGGCGCGGTAAATCGCTTTCTGCTGGTGGAGCCAGACGGCACGCTGCACCAGTACGACAAGCGTCATCTGTTCCGCATGGCGGACGAGCATAGCCACTATCTGCCGGGCGAGACGCGCGCGGTGCTGGAATGGCGCGGCTGGCGCATTCTGCCGCAGATCTGTTACGACCTGCGCTTTCCGGTCTTCTCCCGCAACCGCGACGACTACGACCTGGCGCTCTATGTGGCAAACTGGCCGGCGCCGCGCGCCCTGCACTGGCAGGCGCTGCTGCTGGCGCGCGCCATCGAGAATCAGGCCTACGTCGCAGGCTGCAACCGCGTCGGCAGCGACGGCAACCAGCATCACTACAGCGGCGACAGCCGGATTATTTCGCCGCAGGGCGAGATCCTCAGCGAAGCGGAGCCGTTTGCCCAGGCGCGGCTTGACGCCACGCTGTCGCGGGAGGCGCTGATCGCCTATCGCGAGCGCTTTCCGGCCTGGCGCGACGCCGATAGCTTTACGCTGTCGTAGCGCGCCTGCGGTCGCATCAACGCGAGCCAAAAAAAAGCCGCAGCGGTTACGCTGCGGCTTTCTCGTTTTTACGCGTCGCGCGATCAGATATCGAAGCGGTCCAGGTTCATTACCTTAGTCCAGGCCGCCACGAAGTCGGTCACGAATTTCTGGTGCGCATCGCTGCTGGCGTAGACTTCCGCCAGCGCGCGCAGGATGGCGTTTGAGCCAAAGACCAGATCGGCGCGGGTCGCATGATATTTCACTTCCCCACTCTGACGGTCGCGCCCTTCGAACAGCTCCTCGCTCTCATCGGTAGCGCGCCATGCGGTGCGCATATCCAGCAGATTAACGAAAAAGTCGGTGCTCAGCACGCCAGGGCGATCGGTAAAGAGACCACGATCGCTGCCGTCGAAGTTGGTGCCCAGCACGCGCAGGCCGCCCAGCAGCACCGTCAGCTCCGGCGCGCTCAGCGTGAGCTGCTGCGCTTTATCCAGCAGCAGCGTCTCGGTCGACGACCCGCCCTGCACGCGACGATAGTTACGGAAACCGTCGGCCAGCGGCTGCAGAAGATCGAAGGATTCGACATCGGTCTGATCCTGACGCGCATCGACGCGGCCCGGCGTAAAGGGCACCTGCACCGCCACGCCCGCCGCCGCCGCGGCCATTTCGATGCCGACGTTGCCCGCCAGCACGATGACGTCCGCCAGCGACGCTTTGCCCGACGCCTGCTGAATCTGCTGCAATACCGGCAGCACGTCGCGGATCACGCTGGCGTTAACCGCCCACTGGTTTTGCGGCGCCAGCGCCAGACGTGCGCCGTTCGCCCCGCCGCGCTTGTCGCCGCCGCGGAAGGTCGAGGCGGATGCCCAGGCCGCGGAAACCAGCTGGCTCACGCTCAGCCCGGAGGCCGCGATCTTCGCTTTCAGCTCGCTGATGTCGCTGGCGTCCGGCTGATGGATCGCCGCCGGCAGCGGATCCTGCCACAGCAGATCTTCCTTCGGCACTTCCGGCCCCAGGTAGCGCGCTTTCGGCCCCATATCGCGGTGGGTCAGCTTGAACCAGGCGCGGGCGAAGGCTTCGTTGAACGCCTGCGGATCGTTGAGGAAGCGACGGGAGATCTTTTCAAACTCGGGATCGAAGCGCAGCGTCAGGTCGGTGACCAGCATGGTCGGCTTGCGCTTTTTCTCCGGATCGAAGGGATCGGGAATAATTGCGTCGGCGTTGCTGGCTTCAAACTGGATGGCGCCCGCCGGGCTCTTCGTCTGCACCCACTCATATTTGAACAGGTTCTCGAAGAAGTAGTTGCTCCACTGGGTTGGGGTCTGCGTCCAGACTACTTCCAGACCGGAGGTGATGGCGTCTGCGCCCGCGCCGCTGCCGTAGCTGCTGCGCCAGCCGAAGCCCTGGGCTTCAATTGGCGAGGCTTCCGGGTCAACGTCGAGGTGGCTGGCGGCGCCCGCGCCGTGGGTTTTGCCCAGCGTATGGCCGCCGGCGATCAATGCCACGATCTCTTCGTCGTTCATGCCCATATTGCCGAAGGTGGCGCGAATGGCTGGCGCGGCCGAGGCCGGGTTGCCGCTCGCTTCCGGGCCTTCCGGGTTAACGTAGATCAGGCCCATTTCCGTCGCGCCGAGCGGCGCATTGGCGAGGCTTTCCGGATGGCGGTGCGCCAGCCATTCGGTTTCGTGGCCCCAGTCCACATCCATATCCGGCTCCCACACGTCTTCGCGTCCGGCGCCGAAGCCGAAAGTACGGAAGCCCGCGTTCTCCAGCGAAACGTTGCCCGCCAGGATATAGAGGTCGGCCCAGGAAATTTTCTGTCCATATTTCTGTTTCACCGGCCACAGCAGGCGACGCGCTTTGTCCAGGCTGACGTTGTCCGGCCAGGAGTTGAGCGGCGCGAAACGCTGCTGCCCACGCCCGGAGCCACCGCGACCGTCGATGGTGCGATAGGTGCCCGCGCTGTGCCACGCCATACGGATAAACAGGCCGATATAGCTGCCCCAGTCGGCTGGCCACCAGGATTGCGAATCGGTGAGCAGCGCGCGGATATCCGCTTTCAGCGCCGAATAGTCGAGCTTGCTGAATTCGTCGCGGTAGTTGAAGTCGTCGCTAAGAGGGTTGGAACGGCTGGAGTGCTGGTTCAGCAGGTCGACGCGCAGCATATTGGGCCACCAGTCGCGGTTGGTGGTGCCGCTGCCGGCGCCGCGCGCCAGCACGCTCTTCTCTTCAGAGGCGCCATGGTTAAACGGGCATTTACCGGCGTCGGCGCCGCTCTCATTCTGGTTTTTCTCTTGCGATGCGCCATGAGGAAAAGGGCATTTACCTGCGGCGTTATTATTATCTTCGGACATGCTCATTATCATCGGCTCCGTTGGCTTTTGGTTACTCGGTTACGATAGCGTTACGCTTGCGTAAACACCATTTGGCTAAGCCGACGGTTTCGATAGCCGCAGGCTTTCAAAATCAGCTTCCACGATAGGTAGACCACGACCAGGGCGAAATTAAAAAAGGCAGGTGGAAATGGCTGCCCGCCTCGGGGATAACGAAGTCGATCTGCGCGGAGACGTAGAGCGCATCGCGCCCGTCCGCCGCGAAATAGTCGCCAATCTCAGCGGTCAGCCGATAGTGGCCCGGCGTCAGCGGCTCCGGCGTTAAGTCACCGATGCGTCCATCGCTGTCCGTCTCGCCGTCGGCAACCGGCAACCAGCCCTCGCGGCTATTCTGCTCCAGGGAGATAGCGACGCCGACCGCTGGTTTGCCCAGCGCCGTGTCGAGAATATGGGTGGTGATGGTGCTCATGTCAGGCTCTCCTTCAGACGCAACAGGGTGATCTCCCGCAGTTGCTCCAGCGCTTCGCGCGCTTCGGTGGGTTCGTCATTCGTCAGGCGGCGCTGAAGCTGCGCCAGCATCTCTTCGCCGCTGCGCCCTTTGGCGCGGATTAAAAAGAGGCGGCCAAAGCGCGCTTCATAGGCCTGATTACCCGCCTGCATCGCCCGCTTTAGCGCTGCATCGGCATCGCTCATCACGGCCTGCTCCTGCCGCGACAGCGCCGCCTCTTTGTCCACGCCGCCGGCGCGTTCACCGATGCGCGGATGGGCGGCCAGCGCCTGCTCAAGA
Source organism: Enterobacter sp. BRE11 (assembly GCF_031844285.1). Classification (NCBI taxonomy): domain Bacteria; kingdom Pseudomonadati; phylum Pseudomonadota; class Gammaproteobacteria; order Enterobacterales; family Enterobacteriaceae; genus Enterobacter; species Enterobacter sp. BRE11. Next base: position 22,365 of record NZ_JAUZUX010000020.1, on the reverse strand, counting down.
TCGTCGCGGTTCCACGTCTGCGCCAGCCGCTCCGCCTCTGCCAGCAAGGCTGCGACAGAGGAGAATGGCCGCGCGGCCGCCAGCGCCTGCCGCCAGCGCGGGATCGCCACGCAGTGCGCGATGGCCGCCTGCGCCGCCGACGTCGGCAGCGCGTTGAAGGTGGCAAGATTCATGGCGCGCCTCGCTGCGCCAGCTGGCACACCGCCTGCAGGTAAGCGCGCACCGCCAGCGCCACGTCCTCGCTCATGACCGCTTCCGCCGGATGGTGGCTGATGCCGCGTTCGTTACGCACAAACAGCATACCGACCGGCCAGCGCTCGGCGATGGCGATAGCGTCATGGCCCGCGCCGCTCGGCAGCGACAGCGTGCGGCCCTGCACCGTCTCGACGGCGCTGCTCAGCGCCTGCTGCAGCGCGCTGTCGCAGGCGGTGGCGCTGATGCGGTAATACTCCTCCGCCTCAAAGCGTAGCCCACGTCGCAGCGCGATCGCTTCGGCCTGCGTCAGCAGGCTCGACAGCAGCCGCTCCAGCGGCAGATCCTGCGGGCCGCGCACGTCGAGCGACAGCGTGACCTCGCCGGGAATGACATTGACCGCGCCGGGCGCGCAGCTCAGGGTGCCAACCGTCGCTACCAGCTGCGGATCCTGCTCGCGCGTGGTCGCCTCGATAAACACCATCCACTCCGCAGCCGCCGCCAGCGCATCTTTGCGGTGGACCATCGGCACCGTGCCCGCGTGGCCCGCCTCGCCGGTAAAGCGGCAGCGAAGGCGGCGAGCGCCGTTGATGGCGGTGACCACGCCCAGCGCCAGTCCCTCCTGCTCCAGGCAGGGGCCCTGTTCAATATGCAGTTCGACATAGGCGACAATATCCTGCAGATCGCGAGCGGCGCGCGGAATCGCCTCGGCGTCCAGCCCCACGTCCGCCATTGCCTGGGCGACGGTTATACCGTTGCCGTCTGGATGGGTGGACCAGCTATCCGGCCAGCTTCCCGTGATGCCCCGGCTGCCGAGCAGCGTAATGCCGAAGCGCGTGCCTTCTTCGTCGCCGAAGCCGACGATCTCAATCGCCAGCGGCAGGCGCTGCCGCTGCTGATGCAGCCACTGCACGGTCTCAATTGCGGTCAGCACGCCGAGCATGCCGTCGTAGCGGCCAGCGTTGCGCACCGTATCGAGATGGGAGCCGAGCAGCAGCGCGGGCGCGCCGTCGCTCGCCCCTTCGTAGCGGCCGCAGATATTGCCAACTTCATCCTGCCAGACGCGCATGCCCGCCTGCGCCATCCACTCGCCGACCTGCGCGTTGGCGCGCAGATGCTCTGGCGAGAGGTAGACGCGCGTCAGCTGATCGGGCGATTCGCTAATTGCCGCCAGCGCGTCGCAGCGCGCCATAACGCGTTCGGCGGCCAGCTGCGCCTCAGCGGCGTTCATCATCATGCGCAACTCCCGTAGTGGTCCCACGCCGCCTGCATCGCCGCGCCCTGGGTCGCGCGGAAGCCGACGTGCGTCAGCACCGCCTCCAGCGCCGCCAGCGTGGTCATCACGCAATCTTTGCGCGCGTTGAAGCCCATGGTGCCGATGCGCCATACCTTGCCGTGCAGTGGGCCGAACGAGGTACCGATTTCGATGCCAAAATCCTCCAGCATCAGCTGACGCACCTGGTCGCCGTTAACGCCCTGCGGAATCACCACGCCGAGCACGTTGTTCATCTTGTGCTTCAGATCGCCGAAGGTTTCCAGCCCCATGCCCTGAATGCCTTTCAGCAGCGCGTCGCCGTGCAGCTTGTGACGCGCGATGCCCTCGTCCAGCCCTTCCTGCAGGATCAGCCGCGCGCACTCGCGCGCGCCGAACAGCGCGGTGGTCGCTTCGGTATGGTGGTTAAGGCGCTCCGGCCCCCAGTAATCCATGATCATGCCGAGATCGAAGTAGTTCGAGTAGATCATCTCTTCATCGCCGTCCTGATGCGCGGCGGTGCGGATCCCCTCTTCGACGCATTTGCGGCGGCGGATCGCCTCTTCCATCTGCGGGCTTAAGGTGATCGGCGAGGTGCCGGAGGGGCCGCCGAGGCATTTCTGCATCCCGGCCGAGACCGCATCCAGCCCCCACGCGTCGGTTTCCAGCGCGTTGCCGCCGAGCGACGCGGTGGCGTCGGTATAGAAGAGCACGCCGTACTTTTTGCAGATGGCACCCAGCTCCGCCAGCGGCTGCAGCATGGTGGTCGAGGTGTCGCCCTGCACCGTCAGCAGCAGGCGCGGCTTCACGCGCTTAATGGCGTCCTCGATCCGATCCGGGGTAAACACCTCGCCCCACGGCACTTCGATAGTGTGCACCTCGGCACGACAGCGGCGAGCGATCTCGCACAGCAGATGGCCGAAGCGGCCGAATACCGGTACCAGCACCCGGTCGCCAGGGCGGATCGCCGACAGCAGGATCGCCTCGATCCCGGCGCGCGAAGTGCCGTCGATCAGCAGCGTCCAGCGGTTTTCAGTGCGTAAGACGCCGCGATAGAGCTCCATCACCTCATTCATATAGTGGGTCATCGCCGGATCGTACTGGCCGATCAGCTGGGTCGACATGGCGCGCAGCACGCGCGGATCGGCGTTGATCGGGCCGGGGCCCATCAGCAGGCGCTGCGGCGGATTGATTTGCGGATAGTGGTTTTCCATGTTGATTTCCTTACTAAATTAGAGTCGCACCGAGGAGATGAACTGCTTCAGCTCCGGCGTCTGCGGCGCGGCGAACAGGGTTTTGCTGCTGCCCTGCTCCCAGACGCGCCCCTGATGCATAAAGACCACGCGATCGCCGACGTCGCGGGCGAAGTTCATTTCATGGGTGACCAGGATCAGCGTCATGCCTTCGGCGGCGAGCTGCTCCAGCACTTTCAGCACCTCGCCCACCAGCTCGGGATCGAGCGCCGAGGTGATCTCATCGCACAGCAGTACCTTCGGGTTCATCGCCAGCGCGCGGGCGATGGCGACGCGCTGCTGCTGCCCGCCGGAGAGGTTGGCCGGCGAGTAGTTGAGGCGCTCGCCAAGACCGACTTTCTCCAGCATCCGGGTGGCCAGCGCGCGGCACTCTGCCTCACTCTTTTTCAGCACGCGGCGCGGCGCCAGCATGACGTTTTCCAGCGCGGTCATATGCGGAAAGAGGTTGAAGTTCTGAAACACCATGCCGACCGAGCGGCTGATGTCGCGCGCCTGAGCATCGCGGTCGGTAATGGTCATGCCGCCCAGCTTGATGCTCCCTTCCTGATAGCCTTCCAGGCCGTTCATACAGCGCAGCAGCGTGCTTTTGCCTGAGCCGCTGCGGCCGATAATGGAGATCACTTCGCCCATCTCAATATCGAGATCGACGCCTTTCAGCACGTGGTTGTCGCCGTAGTATTTCTGCACCTGATTAATGGTGATGAGCGGCATGGAATTTTTTCTCCAGATACTGGCTGTAGCGCGACAGCGGATAACACATCAGGAAGTAGCCCAGCGCGACCAGGCCAAACACCTTAAAAGGCTGATAAGTCACGTTGTTCAAAATGGTCCCGGCTTTGGTGAGTTCGATAAAGCCGATAATTGAGGCGAGCGCGGTGCCCTTAATCACCTGCACGGCGAAGCCGACCGTCGGCGCGATGGCGATGCGGATCGCCTGCGGCGCGATCACCCGGCACAGCGTCTGGCCGAAGCCGAGGCCGAGACAGCGTGACGCCTCCCACTGCCCTTTCGGCAGCGCGCGAATGCTGCCGAACCAGATATCGAGCAGAAAGGCGCTGGTATAGAAGGTGAGCGCGAGCGAGGCCGCCGTCCAGGGCGCGACGTCGATGCCGAACAGCCCGACGCCGAAGAAGGCGAGGAAAAGCTGCATCAGCAGCGGCGTGCCCTGGAACAGCTCGGTGTAGCAACGGATCAGCCGCATCAGCCACTTGCGCTGCAGCAGGCGCAAAAAGAGCAGCGGCAGCGTCACCAGCGTGCCGCCGACAAAGGCGGTCAGCGACAGCAGCAGGGTCCAGCGCGCCGCCAGCAGCAGGTTGCGCAGAATGTCCCAGTCGGTAAAGGTCGTCATCATGCCTGCACTCCTAACCATTTACGCCCCAGCGCCAGCAGCACCTGGCGCATGGCGATCGACAGCAGCAGATAGATCAGCGTGGTTACCAGGTAGACCTCGAAGCTTAAAAAGGTGCGTGACTGGATCAGGTTGGCGGCGAAGGTCAGCTCTTCATAAGAGACCTGCGACACCACCGATGAGCCGAGCATCACGATAATGCACTGGCTGACCAGCGCCGGATAGATACGCTGCAGCGACGGCGGCAGCACCACGCGCAGAAAGGTTTGCGTGCGCGTCAGGCCCAGCACGCGCCCCGCTTCCCACTGCCCTTTCGGCGTCACCTGAATGCCGGCGCGGATAATTTCGGTGCTGTAGGCGCCAAGGTTGATCAGCATCGCCAGCAGCGCCGCCTCGCCCGCCGTCAGCTTCAGCCCCAGATTGGGCAGGCCGAACACGATAAAAAAGAGCTGCACCACAAACGGCGTGTTGCGGATGATCTCAACGTAGAGGCCCCAGAGACGGCTGGCCCAGCTCGCTTTGCCGCTGCGCAGCGCCGCGCCGAGGATCCCCAGCCCGACGCCGCCGACGGTGGCCATCACCGTCAGCTGAATGGTGACCCACAGCCCGGCGAGCAGCTCCGGCCAGTAGGGCAGGAGCGCAGGGAAATTAAGTTGCCCGAGCATAGCGCGCCCTTATGCGCCGAGGCTGGCGGGCAGCGGCGCTTTCAGCCACTCTTCCGACAGTTTGTTGAGCGTGCCGTCTTTGATGCCCTGCTCAATCAGCGCGTCCACTTTTGCCTTCAGCGCCGGCTCATCTTTTTTCAGGCCGATAAAGCAGGGCGAATCCTTCAGCATAAACTGCGCAACCGGCGCCTTTTGCGGGTTCTGCCGCGCGATCGCCGCCACGACCAGGTTGCCGGTCGCCACGTACTGCACCTGGCCAGAGAGGTAGGCCGACAGTGTGGTGTTGTTGTCCTCATAGCGCTTCACCTGCGCCTCTTTCGGCGCGAGGCTGCTCAGCACCATATCCTCCACCGCGCCGCGCGTCACGCCGATGCTCTTGCCGCTCAGCGCCGCCGCGTCTTTCAGCGTCTCGCCTTTCGGGCCGAAGACGCCGAGGAAGAACGGCGCATAGGCGCGGCTGAAGTCGATCACTTTTTCACGCTCGAGGTTTTTCCCCATGCTGGAGATCACCAGATCGACCTTATCGGTTTGCAGATAGGGCACGCGGTTGGCGCTGGTGACCGGCACCAGCTGCAACTTAAGTTTCATCTGTTTCGCGAGGTATTTCGCCGTATCGATGTCATAGCCCTGCGGCTGCAGATCGGTGCCAACCGATCCAAACGGCGGGAAATCCTGCGGCACCGCCACGCGCAGCACGCCGCGCTTCTCGATATCCTGCAGCTGATCCGCCAGCGCGCTGCCAGCCTGAACCATCAGTAACGCCGCCGCTGCCACCGCCATTAACGCTTTTTTCATTATGCACCCCGGTAAGTTGAGCTGAAACAAAAGATTCTTGTAAATGTGATTTGCAACTAATGTGCCAATCACTGGCTCGGCGGATTAAGCGGCAGAAACGCTGATTCAAGCGAAGGAAGGCGGCCTGACGCCGCCTGATATCAGAGGATCAAAATGAGGCAAAGCACCAAAAAGGTGCTCTTTAACGGTGCTCCAGCTCGTCCAGCTGCTGGTAGAGGTCGGCGATTTGATGAATACGCTGGCGGCCCTGGGTCAGCATTTCATGCAGCAGCGCGTTGGTCAGCAAATTGATCAGGCTCATCGCCGACGCGTAGCTGTCAAAGGCCGATACGCTGTCGAGCGGCGCACAGAGCTGCCAGCGCGCCAGGCCGCTCATCGACTGCGCCTGCGGCTCGCACAGCGCCAGCAGCGGAATATCTCGCTGCTGCAGCTGCTGCATCAGCGGGCGAATCAGGCGCGGACGACGGCGAAACGCCATCACCACCACCATATCCTCAGGCGTGATATCGACAATTTCTTCCGCCAGCGTCTGGCCCGGCTGCGGCAGCACCATCACGTCGGCGCGCGCCTGGAGCAGCTGCTGGCGCAGGTGCAGCGCCAGCGGCCAGGAGTTGCGCATGCCGATGACGAAAATGCGCTTCGCCCGGGTCATCTGCTGCACCGCCTCGCCGAACTGCTGCGCGTCGAGCGCGTTCACCCACTGCGTCAGGTTCGCCATCTCCTGCTTATAGTGGCGCGCCAGCAGCGTATTGCCCTGCACCGCATCGCGGTTGTCGGTGAGCGGCATGCCGCTCTGACGCAGAATGCGCAGCTCGTCGCGCATATCTTTATATTTGTCATAGCCCAGCCGCCGGAACAGGCGGCTGACCGTGGCCTTCGACACGCCGCTGAGCCTTGCCAGCTCGGCGCTGTTGTAGCTGATCAGATCGTCGAAATGGTCAAAGACGAAATCCGCAATACGCTGTTCCTGCGGCGAGAGCTGCGGATAGTGGCTTCTGAGTCGTTCATCAAGCTGTTTCATGCGTCGTCCTGTAACTTTCGTTTCAGCAAAAGCTAGCATAATTCGATCCAGGTTACCGCCGTCGTGCGCCACAGCAAAAAACTGGAACGGCTCTTGCTTGGATCCCCGCTCTGTTACCCAATAAGAACCCTCACTATGATTCAGAGCAATATGGCTCCGCTGGGCATGGCGGTCGCGCCGCATCACCTGGCGAGCGAGAGCGCGCTGGCAGTGCTGCGCGACGGCGGCAACGCCATTGAGGCGATGGTCGCCGCCGCCGCGACCATCGCCGTAGTCTATCCCCATATGAACGGCCTCGGCGGCGACGGTTTCTGGCTGGTGCTGCCCCCGAACGGCGATCCCGTGGCTATCGACGCCAGCGGCGCGGCGGGCGCGCTGGCACATCCCGATTTCTACCGCGGCCAGAGCGCGATTCCGCATCGCGGCCCCGCCGCCGCGCTCACGGTGGCCGGGACGGTGAGCGGCTGGCAGGAGGCGCTGACGCTCTCCGGCGAGCTGGGCGGCGCCCCGCTGCCGCTGCCGCGCCTGCTGCGCGACGCGATCCGCTATGCCGCCGACGGCATTCCGGTTACCGCCTCGCAGGCGGCCGCCACCGCTGCGAAACAGCATGAACTGGCGCATCAGCCGGGATTCGCCTCGACTTTTATGCCGGACGGCGAACCGCCGCGCGAGGGCAGCCGCTTTACCCAGCCGGCGCTGGCGCAGACGCTTAGCCTGCTGAGCGAGCAGGGTCTCGACAGCTTCTACCGCGGCGAGCTGGCGCATCATCTGGCGCGCGAAATGTCAGCGCTCGGTATGCCGGTGACGCTGGCGGATCTGCAGCAGCAGCGCGCGCGTCGCTGCGTGCCGCTGCACGTGGCGCACAGCGAAGGCGATCTGTGGAATATCGCGCCGCCGACGCAGGGGCTGGTGTCGCTGGCGATCCTCGGCGTGACTGACCATCTGGCGATGGCGCAGGCTGACGAGGCGCAGACGGTGCACCGCATTGTGGAAGCGACCAAAAAGGCTTTAGCGCTGCGCGACGCCCATCTTACCGATCCGCGCCATATGCGCTGCGAGGCGCAGTCGCTGCTGACCCAGGATCACTTCGCCACGCTGGCGAGCCAGATTAGCGAGACGCAGGCGGCGCCCTGGGGCGTCGGGCGCGGTCCCGGCGACACGGTGTGGATGGGGGTGGTGGACAGCAGCGGCCTCGCCGTCTCCTTTATTCAGAGCATTTATCACGAGTTCGGCAGCGGCGTGGTGATCCCCGGCACCGGCATTACCTGGCAGAACCGCGGCGCCGCTTTCAGCCTCGACGCGGATCATCTGCTGGCGCTGGCGCCGGGCAAACAGCCGTTCCATACCCTTAATCCCGCCGCCGCGCGCCTGAAAGATGGCCGCACGCTGGTCTACGGTGCGATGGGCGGCGACGGCCAGCCGCAAACCCAGGCAGCGATCTTTACCCGCCACGTCATCCAGGGCATGCCGCTGCAGCAGGCGGTGAGCGCGCCCCGCTGGCTGCTGGGCCGCACCTGGGGTCAGTCCTCCGACTCGCTCAAGCTGGAGGGCCGCTTCGCGCCGGAGAGCGTCGCCAGGCTACGCCAGCTGGGGCACGAGGTCGAGCTGCTGCCCGACTTCAGCGAGGCGGTCGGCCACGCAGGCGCCATCGTGCGCCATAACAACGGCATGCTGGAAGGCGCATGCGATCCGCGCAGCAACGGCAGCGCGAGCGGATTCTGACAGGAGAAAAAAAGATGAATCAGACAACCGACTGGGGGCGCTATCTGGCGCTGATGGAGCAGCTGCTGGCGCTGGAGCTGGACGACCCGCGCCGCGCTGAACTGGTGATTCAGCTTGAGCGCATCGCCGCGCTGGCGGCGCCGCTGATGGCGTTTCCCCTCGACGATCGGCTCGAAGTGGCGGGAGTGTTTCATCCATGAATCTGAGCGAACTCTCTCTCCGCGCGCTGCAGCAGGCGATCCAGCGCGGCGATCTCAGCGCGCGCGAGGTGGCGCAGCAAACCCTGCGTGGAATTGAACGGCACCGGGCGATTAACGCCTGGACCGAGCTCACCGACGAACGCATGCTGCGCGAGGCTGACGCCGTCGACGCGCAGCGACGCCGCGGTGACGATCTGCCGCCGCTGGCGGGTGTGCCCTATGCGGTGAAAAATCTGTTCGACGTGGCAGGCCACACTACGCTGGCGGGAGCTGCCCTGTTTCAGGATCGCCCGGCGGCGACGCAGGACGCCTGGGCGGTGAGCCGCCTCAGCCGCGCCGGTGCGCTGCTCTCCGGCATGCTGAATATGGACGCCTACGCCTACGGCTTCACCACCGAGAACAGCCACTTCGGCGCAACGCGCAACCCGCACGATCTGACGCGCGTCGCGGGCGGCTCGTCGGGCGGCTCCGCGGCGGCGGTTGCCGCCGGACTGGCGCACTTCTCGCTCGGTACCGACACCAACGGGTCCATTCGCGTGCCTGCGTCGCTGTGCGGCATCTTCGGCCTGAAACCGACCTTTGGCCGCCTGTCGCGCAGCGGCAGCCATCCCTTTGTCGCCAGCCTCGATCATATCGGCCCCTTCGCGCGCCGCGTTGAAGATCTGGCGCTGGTCTATGACATGCTGCAGGGCCACGACCCTCAGGACGCCTTTCAGGCAAACCGGCCCGCCGATCCGGCGCAGGTGGGGCTAGAGGAAGGGGGCCAGCGCTGTGCCGTGCTGGGCGGCTTTTTCTCGACCTGGTGCGACGACGACGCGCGCGATGCGCTGGCACGCGCCGCGCGGGCGCTGGAGATCCAGGATGAGGTGACGCTGCCGGAGGCGGAACTGGCGCGCTCGGCGGCCTTTATCCTGACCGCCTGCGAGGGCGGCAATCACTATCTGCCCGCGCTGCGCGCCTCGCCGGAGCGGTTCGAACCCGCCTCGCGCGAGCGGCTGCTGGCGGGCGCGATGCTGCCCGCCGCCTGGTACGTGCAGGCGCAGCGCTTCCGCCGCCATTTCCAGCAGCAGGTGCTGCCGCTGTTCGAACGCTTCGACGTGCTGATCGCCCCCGCCACGCCCTGCGTCGCACCGCTGATCGGTCAGGATAGCATCCGCGTTAACGGCGCCGACCTGCCGTCGCGCGCCAGCATGGGCATGCTGACGCAGCCGATCTCCTTCCTCGGGCTGCCGGTGTGCAGCGTGCCGCTGGCGACGAAAAGCGGCCTGCCGATCGGGCTTCAGCTCATCGCCGCGCCTTTTAACGAGGCTGCCGCGCTGCGCGTCGCCTTCGCCCTTGAGCAGCAGGGCATTACCCTGGCACCAACGTCTATGGATAACCGCAATGAACCCTGAAGAGATTAATTTACCGCACGTCGTCGCGGAGGTGACCGCCGCCTTTTACCGCTATGAGCAGGCGCTGGTGAGCAACGATATCGCGACGCTCGACGCGCTGTTCTGGCACGATGAACGCACCGTTCGCCTCGGGGCAGGCGAGAACCTCTACGGCATTGAGCAGATCCGCGCCTTTCGCGCCCAGCGTCCCGCGGCCGGGCTGGCACGCACCCTGCGCAACAGCGTTATCACCACCTTTGGCGAAGATTACGCGGTATGCAGCACCGAGTTCACGCGGGAAGGCTCGTCGAAAACTGGCCGTCAGCAGCAGAGCTGGGTCAGGCTGCCTGAGGGCTGGCGCATCGTCGCCGCGCAGGTCAGCCTGATGAGCGAAAGCTAGATTAGCGGGCGCGCCGCGCCTGGCGCGCCACCGCAATCGCTTCGGCGCGCTGCAGCAGCTGCTGGAGGTCATCTTCATCAATATCCAGCAGTTCGCCGCTTTCCAGCGCCTGATGCAGATCATCGCGGGTAATCGGCACGTCCAGCGCCACCGGCGCGGGTTTCGCTTCGGCAGCGGCCAGCGGGTGCGGATAGCGGCGGCCCGCCAGGTTATTGAAGAGGATCGCCAGCAGCGCCAGGCAGAGGGAGTTAAGCAGTATGGGCGTCAGAATATAGTGGTAGCCCAGCTGGTGGACGTGCCCACCGCCGAGAATCGCGGTCAGCGCCACCGCGCCGCTGGGCGGATGCAGGCAGCGCAGCTGAAACATCACGGCGATCGCCAGGCAGGCGGCGACGCCGCAGGCCAGCGGCGCATAAGGGATCGTGATGGCGGCGGTCACGCCAATCGCCGCCGCCACCATATTGCCGCCGACAATCGACCAGGGCTGCGCCAGCGGGCTGTTCGGGATGCCGAACAGCAGCACGGCAGACGCGCCCATCGGCGCAACAAACCACAAATTAACCTGCCCTAACAGCCAGTGGCTTATCAGGCTGGTGATGGTCAGGCCAAGCCCGGCGCCGACGCTGGCGATAACGATCTCTTTTTTGGCCACCGGCAGCGGATGCGGCCAGAAGCGGGCAAAAAAAGTGCGCAGCCCGCTCCTCCCCTTCGCCTGACGCGATTCAGTCATGTTCACAACGCTTATTCATCAGAAAAAATTATGGAATGGGCGATTGTCGCCGATCGATTTGGCCGCCACAACCGCTGGGTGGAGTGACTGGTCAGGATTCGGAATTGTGCCCAGGGCTGGCGGCGCGCCAGCCCGGAGGGCTATTTGACGACCGGACTTCTCTTCAGCGACAGCGCCGAGAGGAACGCATCGTCGAGCTGCAGATGCTGCGCCACCAGCTCGCGCGGCGTGCTGGCGAGCCACTGATTAAGAGAGATATCGGCGTAGTAATCGCTTTTGAACAGCTCCAGAAACCGTAGCGGCCCGGTGCCGGTGTTCTCGATATAGTGCCCCATGGCGAACGGGACATAGCCGACGTCGCCTGCCCGGTAATCAAAGGTTCTTGCCTGGCCGGAGGAGGCGAATACGCCCATACGCCCCTCGCCTTCAAGATAGTATTGCCACTCATCGTTGTTGGGATGCCAGTGCAGTTCGCGCATGCCGCCCGGTGCAACCTCCACCAGCGCGGCCGCGATGGTTTTCGATACCGGAAAGGTCGAGGAGTCGGTAATGCGTACCGTGCCGCCCGGCGCGTTAATCGGCGTCTGCGCCAGCATATGATGGGTGAAGACGCGTTTTGATTTCTGCGCCCCCTTGATGGCGTCCGCAGCCAGGCTACCCGGCACCTTGCCGGCAAAAATATATTCGTCGTCCGGGGAAGGCAGTTTTGCAAAGGTTGAAACCGGCACGCTGAAGTTTTTTGCCAGAATATCGGGCGGAATATGTTTGAACCAGTCTGACAAGAGAAAGGTGCTGTCTTCATCGAAGCTGCCGTCGTCAAACGCCAGCAGAAACTCACAGCCGTCGGGCCCCAGTCCCTGAATCGAGTGCGGTATGCCCGGCGGAAAGTACCAGAGATCGCCGACCCCGATATCATCGACAAACCAGCCGCCGTCGGTATCGAAGGCGGTCACGCGCGCTTTGCCGAAGGTCATATAAGCCCACTCGCCCTCTTTGTGCCAGTGCAGTTCGCGGATGCCGCCCGCGTTGAGGCGCATATCAACCCCCGCGATGGTGGTGGAGATGCCCAGCTCGCGCTGCGTCACCTGGCGCGTCCAGCCGCCGCTGCCTTTGCGCACGTGCGCGTCGCTGAAAGAGAAGCGCAGATTGGGCAGCGTGCCGCTGTCGGTAGCGGGCGGATTGACGATATCGGGGTTCTGCGCCTCGCGCGCCGGATCGTGCGGCCCGGGATCGCGCGGCGTGCCCGCAGGCCAGGAGGCAATGGTGTCGTGGGCGTGGACCTGGCCTGCCGCCAGGGCTACCGTGCCGCCAGCGGCGAACGCCATAAAATTCCTTCGGGAAAGCTTGCTCATTTACAGGGTTCCTCATTCCGTGGTTAGTCCGGAATATCTATACGCGCAAAGCGAACCGTCGGCGGCAGGCAAGATGTAACAGTCCATCGGGCGACGAGGAACCTCAGGTTTTTTAATCAATTTTATGAGGGGAAAATTTTTACTTCATTTAACCATGGTTAAAAATGGCGTCAGAATGGGCTTTACCGCGCGCACGAATTGCTAACGGTTGAGCAGATGCATTAATATTTCTGGTAAATAACCCGTTACATCTTTTTAACAAGAACGGTCCGGAAAGCGCGGCTGTTTGCGCAGCCGCGTCGGGTAATACTCAGGGCTGCGGCGCGGGATGCACCGCGGCCCAGTGATCGGCGATCTGCTGGCGGGTACAGATCCAGACATCGTTATGCTGCTGAATATGGTCGAGGAAGTTTTGCAGCGCTTTGAATTTCCCCGGCCGGCCCAGCAGGCGACAGTGCATGCCAACCGACATCATTTTCGGCTGGGTTTCGCCCTCTTCATAGAGCACGTCAAAGGTGTCGCGCAGGTAGGTAAAAAACTGCTCGGCGGTATTGAACCCCTGCGGCGTCGCGAAGCGCATATCGTTGCACTCCAGCGTGTAAGGGATCACCAGATGCGGCTTCACGGTGCCGTCCTGACAGGTGACCTGCGTCCAGAACGGCAGGTCGTCGCCGTAATAGTCGCTGTCGTAGCTAAAGCCGCCCTGCTCGACCACCAGCCGCCGCGTGTTGGGGCTGTCGCGCCCGGTGTACCAGCCGGTGGGCGCCTTGCCGAACAGGTCGGTAAGCACGTCGACCGCCTGCTGCATATGCTGGCGCTCGGTTTTGGCGTCCATCGACTGGTAGTGGATCCAGCGCCAGCCGTGGCTGACCACGTCGTAGTCGGCCTGTTTGATCGCCTCGACGATCTGCGGATGACGCGCCAGCGCCATCGCGACGCCAAACACCGTCAGCGGCAGACCGCGCTTCTGGAATTCGCGGTGGATGCGCCAGAAGCCAGCGCGCGAACCATATTCGTAGAGCGAATCCATCGACATATGGCGATCGGGATAGCTGGCCGCCCCGATGATGTCGGAGAGGAACTGCTCGGAACCGGCATCGCCGTGCAGCACGTTGTTCTCGGCGCCCTCTTCATAGTTGAGCACGAACTGTACCGCCACGCGTGCCTTGTTCGGCCAGGCGGCGTGCGGCGGCGTGGCGCCATAGCCGATCAGATCGCGCGGATAGTTTTTGTTGAAGCTGTACTCTTTCTTCTCTGCACTATCCATTCATCAATTCCTGTTTAATTACGGCAAGGTTTCGTTAGTTTAGATGCTGAAACGCGCCTGAGAGAGGTTTAGCGATCGGCTGAGCGAGATCGCCATGCTTGCTGGTGCCAAAGCCAAGCGCTACCAGTGCCTCCACCATTTTTACCGCCGCGCTGACGCCGTCGATAACCGGCATCCCCAGCTCCTGCGTCAGCTCGCGCGCCAGCGTCGCCATGCCGCCGCAGCCCAGCACGATGGCGCCGCTGCCATCCTGTTGCTTCGCCTGCAGGCACTGCTGGCGCACTTTCTCCTGCGCCAGCCCCGAACCATCCTCCAGCGCCAGCACCGGCAGATCGATGGCGTGCAGCGCGGCGCAGTGATGGGTAAAGCCGTACTGCTGCAGCAGATGGCGCGCGATAATCAGCGTGCGTGGCAGCGTGGTGACGATGGAAAAGCGCGTGGCCACCAGCGTCGCGGCGTGCATCGCCGCTTCGGCGATGCCGATGACCGGCCCGCTGGCCAGCTCGCGCGCCGCCAGCAGCCCGGGGTCGCCAAAGCAGGCGATAACGTGGCCGCTGACGCCCTGCGCTTTGCCGCGCTTCACCTGCTCCAGCACGCCAATCGCCGCGATCGCCTCATCGAAATGGCCCTCAATCGAGGGCACGCCCTGCGAGGGCGACACGGCAATAATCTCGGTGCCTGGCGCAGCGACCGCGCGCGCCGCCGCGCCGATGGTTTCCGTCATCGCCAGGCTGGTGTTGGGGTTGATGACCTGGATCAGGCTCATGATGTCACCTCTTTATGACGGGCAAATAACCGTGAGAAGTCGGGCAGCGTTTCACCGCTGCGCTCGAAGTGCAGGCTGGAGACGATGTGGTCGAAGTGGTGCTGCAGCGCCTGAGTCAGCGCGGCGAGGTCGCCCGCGCGCAGGTGGGCCACCAGCCGGTCGTGGTCGTCGCAGCGGCAGCCCTGCTGCCAGGGCGCGCCCCAGGCAGCGATCACCAGCGAAGAGCGCTGCGTCAGGCGCGTGACCAGTTCCGTCAGCACCGCATTACCCGCAATCGCCTGCAGTTCGATATGGAAAGCCGCGGAGAGACGGATCGCCGCTGCGCCGTCACGCACATCGTGCGCCTGCTGCTCCTGAGCGATACGCTGCGTCAGCCCCGCCAGATGCGGCGGCTGCAGATGCGACAGCACGGCGGGCAAATTGGCGCACTCGATTAGCGCACGGGTGCGGAAAATGTCGCGCGCTTCATCAACGCCTGGCGTGGTCACCTGTGCACCGCGCCTGGGCAACAGCGTCACCATCTGCACTGCGGCGAGGCGCTGCAGGACTTTGCGAATGCCGGTGCGGCTGACGCCGAACACCTCTGCCAGCGCTTCTTCCGGCAGTTTGCTGCCCGGCGGCAGCTGATGCTCCACGATGGCGTTCATTAACGCCTGGTAGATAGATTCGTCTTTATCCCCGCGATCGGCGGCCAGTGCCTGGCCTGTCTCACTTCTCATACCGGACTCCCTTTACAAGCTGTGTGCCACCATCGTATACGCGAAAACCTTTTTTTGTATACAAGATTTCAATTCTGGCCTGGATCCTGCAACAGCTTTTCACGTTGCTAAGACCGTTAACTCTCGAGATAAGGAGCAGGTTTCATGCCAAACCCTCAAAAACATGTTTCCGCGTCGGCCGCTGAAGCCCGCGCGCGCTACAGTCCCCGCCTGACCAATGAGGATCTGGCGCCGACGCGCCAGCAAAACTGGACGTGGTACAACATTTTCTCTTTCTGGATGTCGGATGTGCACAGCATGGGCGGCTATGTGGTCGCGG
Organism: Enterobacter sp. BRE11; assembly: GCF_031844285.1. Lineage (NCBI taxonomy): Bacteria > Pseudomonadati > Pseudomonadota > Gammaproteobacteria > Enterobacterales > Enterobacteriaceae > Enterobacter > Enterobacter sp. BRE11. Next base: position 6,991 of record NZ_JAUZUX010000020.1, on the reverse strand, counting down.
CCAGCTTTTTCACCCTTGGGCTGGCGAGCTGGCAGGTGCTGATTTGCCTGCTGGCGGGGATCTGCATCGTGCAGCTCTGCGCTAACCTGGTGGCGAAGCCGAGCCAGATGGCAGGCGTACCTTATGCGGTGATCTGTCGCCAGGCGTTCGGCGTTTTTGGTGCCAATATTCCGGCGGTGATCCGCGGGCTGATTGCCTTCGCCTGGTATGGCATTCAGACCTACCTGGCCGCCAACGCGCTGATGCTGGTGCTGCTGAAATTCTTTCCGACGCTGGCGTCGATGACCCACGCCAGCTGGCTGGGCCTGTCGCTGCTCGGCTGGTGCTGCTTCGGCGTGATGTGGCTGCTTCAGGCGATGGTGTTCTGGCACGGCATGAGCGCCATTAAGCGCTTTATCGACGTGGCGGGTCCCGCCGTTTATGTGGTGATGGTGGCGCTGGCGGGCTGGATTGTATACAAGACGGGGTTCGACGGTATCTCGTTTACCCTGGCGAGCAAATCCCTGAGCGCAGGCGAACAGAGCTGGCAGATGATCACCGCCACCGCGCTGGTGGTCTCCTACTTTTCCGGGCCGCTGCTTAACTTCGGCGACTTCTCGCGCTACGGCAAAAGCATGGGCGAGATCCGCCGCGGCAACCGCTGGGGCCTGCCCTTTAACTTTTTGCTCTTCTCCGTGGTGACGGTGGTGATCGTCTCCGGCACGCAGTCGCTGTTCGGCAAGATGATTACCGATCCTATCGAAACCGTCAGCATGGTCGGCAATGACCTGGCGGTGGCGATTGGGCTGCTGACCATGATCACCGCCACCATCGGCATTAATATCGTGGCGAACTTCGTCTCGCCAGCGTTCGATTTCTCTAACTGCTCGCCGCAAAAAATCAGCTTCCGCACCGGCGGTATGATCGCCGCAGTAGGCTCGGTGCTGCTGACGCCGTGGAACCTGTTCCAGTCGCCCGAACTGATCCACTATACGCTCGACGTGCTGGGCGCCTTTATCGGGCCACTCTTTGGCATCCTGCTGGCAGATTTCTATCTGATTAAACGCGGCCGCGTCTTTGTCGATGACCTGTTCGACGCAACGCCGAAAGGACGCTACTGGTATCGCGGCGGATTCAATCCAAAAGCGATTGCCGCACTGCTGCCTTCAGTGGCTATTGGTCTGATCATCAGCTTTATGCCGTCGCTGCATGAGGTCGCCAGCTTTAGCTGGTTTATCGGTGCGGCGCTGGGCGGCGGATGCTATCGCTATCTGGCGCGCCACGAGCGTGAAGCAGGCGCCGCCCAGCCTTTCGCCGGTGGCGTTGCGATGCAGAAAGAGTAAGGAAGCAGAAAAGCAAAAGGCCGATTCATTGCTGAATCGGCCTTTCTGAAGAGTTGGCGGTGCGGACGGGACTCGAACCCGCGACCCCCGGCGTGACAGGCCGGTATTCTAACCGACTGAACTACCGCACCGCGCTGTGTTCCCCGTCGGGAACGAGGCGCATATTAATGGCCGCTCAGGATCCCGTCAACGCTTTTTCTCGCCGCGTTGCGCGTTTGCTGTTTTTTTACGCTTAACGCTGATTTAACCAGCGAAACGCTTTCTGTTAACCGCGCCAGAGGCAGCTTCCACCTTTTTTCATCACCAGATCGAGGCGTGACTCATGCGCCATCACCTCTTCGTCCGACGCCGCCACGACCCGCAGCGCTGAGGCGGGCCGCACGATGCGCTGGATAGCTTCGCCCTCGTTCTGCTGCGCGCCGTCGCCTTCCTGCGAAAACGCCAGCGACGTCTGGCCGCCGGTCATTGCCAGGAAGACTTCCGCCAGGATTTCGGAGTCGAGCAGCGCGCCGTGCAGCGTACGCTTGCTGTTGTCGATCTCATAGCGCGAGCAGAGCGCATCCAGACTGTTGCGCTTACCCGGGAACATCTTGCGCGCCATCGCCAGGCTGTCGGTGATGCGACAGAAGGTTTCGGTTTTCGCAATGCCGCGGTTCAGCATGGAAAACTCATAATCCATAAAGCCGATATCAAACGAGGCGTTATGGATCACCAGCTCGGCGCCGCGAATATAGTCAAGGAATTCGTCCGCGATCTCGGCGAAGGTCGGCTTATCGGCGAGAAACTCATCTGCAATACCGTGCACGCCGAACGCTTCCGGATCTACCAGGCGATCGGGACGCAGATAGATATGGAAGTTGTTGCCGGTCAGGCGACGATTTACCACCTCTACTGCGCCGATTTCAATGATGCGGTGACCTTCATAATGCACACCGATCATGTTCATGCCGGTGGTTTCAGTATCGAGTACGATCTGGCGGTTATTTGCAGTGCTCATAGGATTCGTTTTATGTCAGACTTGGCGTTTTTCTCAGAAGGGAGTCTACCAGAGATGCGCAAGCAGGTAGAAATATTCACCGACGGATCCTGCCTCGGCAATCCCGGTCCCGGCGGCTACGGCGCGATTTTACGCTACGGGCAGCACGAAAAGCTGTTTAGCGCCGGTTACCGCCTTACCACCAATAACCGCATGGAGTTGATGGCGGCGATTGTGGCGCTGGAAGCGCTGAAAGAGCCTTGCCACGTGGTGCTGAGCACCGACAGTCAGTATGTGCGCCAGGGCATTACCAGCTGGATCCATAACTGGAAAAAGCGCGGCTGGAAAACGGCGGATAAGAAGCCGGTAAAAAATGTCGATCTCTGGAAGCGCCTCGACAGCGCGCTGGCCGGGCATGAGATCCAGTGGGAATGGGTCAAAGGCCATGCTGGCCATCCCGAAAACGAACGATGCGACGAGCTGGCGCGCAGCGCAGCGTCGCATCCGCAGTCAGAGGATATCGGCTACAAAGTCGAGTCCTGATCTTTCGCCGCGCGGAACTGCCGCGTGGCGTTCACCGCCGGACGCAGCTGCGCCTTGCCCAATGTCTTTTTCGCCTTTGTCGGCGTTAGCGGGAATGTGCGTTTACGCGCCACGACGATATTCAGGCAGCCCAAGGCAGGCAGATGCGCGCTGATCACCTTGCCGCCCTGCCGGTGCCAGGGCACCACCTGAAAACGGGTGCGGAACACCACTTCGTAATTGAGCAGGCTCAGCCAGTCAAGCAAGCGCATCTGGCTAAACATCCGTCCGCTCCAGGGCGCTTTGCGCTGAATGCCGGGCAGCGCTTTGCTGATGCCCAGCAGCGAAAAGGGATTAAAGCCGCTGATAATCATCCAGCCGTCGTCAATCAGCACGCGATCTACTTCGCGCAGCACCCGGTGCGGATCCTGGCTCCAGGCCAGCGTATGCGCCAGCAGGCAGGCGTCGATAGACTTGGACTCAAACGGCAGCTGCGTCGGGTGCGCCAGCACCTGCAGCAGCTCGCCTTCGCTGCCGACATTGACCTGATGTGAAATAGCGCAGTGCTCGGTGTTGATTTCTGCACTAAGGTTGCCAAGCTTAAGCATATGAAAGCCATATAGCTTTCCCAGGTAGGGCTGGAGTTGCTGCGTCAGCGCGTCGCGGAAATAGTCTCCCCACGGCATATCGCGCCATGAGCGCGGCGCGGTCAGAATCTGGCGTGTTTTAGCGCGCTTCATGCTTTACCATCTTCCTTTTCTAACGGCCTGCGAGAGGTGATTATGAATCTTACCAGTATTCCTGCGCTACAGGATAACTACATCTGGACGCTGAACGACGACGCTGGCAACTGCCTGATTGTCGATCCTGGCGAAGCGCAACCCGTGCTGGAGAAAGTTTACGCGAACGGCTGGAAACCGGCGGGGATTTTACTGACTCACCATCATCACGATCATGTCGGCGGCGTACAAGCACTGCTGGAAAAATTTCCTGGCCTTGAGGTTTTCGGTCCACAGGAAACAGAAGATAAAGGCGCGACAACGGTGGTCAGCGAAGGCGACACGGTGTCGCTAATGGGAATGGACTTAAGCGTGATTCATACGCCCGGTCATACTTTAGGACATATCTCATATTACAGCTCGCCTTATCTTTTTTGCGGCGATACCCTGTTTTCCGGCGGTTGCGGGCGTCTTTTTGAAGGCACAGCTGAGCAAATGTATGAATCATTTCAAAAGATTGAACAACTTCCCGACGACACTCTGGTTTGCTGCGCGCATGAGTACACTTTATCTAATTTGAAGTTTGCTGCGGCTATTCTGCCCCATGACCCGCAAATTATGGCCGAATATCAGAAAATTAAGGACTTACGCGCCAAAAACGGCATTACTTTACCCACAAAACTGGCGCACGAACGGCAAATAAATTTATTTTTGCGTACGCAAGATCCTGATTTGAAAAGGGCATTGAACATAAATTTAACACCTGACCACATATGGGACACATTTGCTCTTTTACGGGAAAAGAAAGACCAGTTTTGATTTTTCGGGTTGTGTTGTGACAGGGCGTCGCGTATAGTTGCTCGTCTTTTAAGCGAACTATTGACACACACATGAAGGCTAAAGCGATATTACTCGCCTCGGTCTTGCTGGTGGGATGTCAGGCATCACGGAATGACGCCAATATCCCCGAACAGCATGCCCAGAGTCTGTCTTCAGCTGGTCAAGGTGAAAATGGAAAGTACGGTGATCGAATGTTGTCGCCGCGATGGCAGGAAGATGGAACTGGCCTCGCAGAAGATACCGATCTCTGGAGTTTCATTAGTGACGAGTTGAAGATGGGGATTCCGGAAAACAGCCGGATCCGCGAACAAAAACAAAAGTACTTAAAAAATAAGAGCTATCTCCACGATGTAACATTACGGGCAGAGCCGTACATGTACTGGATAGTCGAGCAGATACATAAACGTAAGATGCCGATGGAACTGGTACTGCTACCCATAGTGGAGAGCGCTTTTGACCCCCATGCAACCTCATCAGCCAATGCCGCTGGCATCTGGCAGATTGTTGCAAGAACGGGCAAAAACTATGGTTTGAAACAAAACCAGTGGTACGACGGGCGCCGTGATGTGGTCGCCTCGACCAGGGCTGCGCTGGATATGATGCAGCGTCTGAACAAGATGTTTGACGGCGACTGGTTGCTGACCGTCGCGGCTTATAACAGCGGTGAAGGACGTGTATTAAAGGCAATTAAACAGAACAAGGCGCGTGGCAAGCCCACCGACTTCTGGAATCTGTCGCTGCCGCGTGAGACCACGGTCTACGTACCGAAGATGTTGGCCTTGAGCGAACTGCTTAAGAACAACAAGCGCTACGGTATTAAACTGCCGACACCGGACGAAAGCCGCGCGCTGGCGCGCGTTGAAGTCGGTCAGCAGATGCAGTTGACGCAGGCTGCCGAAATGGCGGGTATGTCGCTCAGCAAGCTCAAGAGCTTCAATACCGGCTATAAAAAAGGTGCTACCGCGCCCAACGGACCGCAGTACATTTTAGTACCCAAGTCCCACGTGGCGAAGCTGCGTAGCTCGTTGGCTTCTGGCGACATTGCAGCAGTACAGCCGACGCAGCTGGCGAAAAACAGCGCGTCTGGCAGCAGCTATAAAGTGCGTCGCGGCGACACGCTTTCCGGCATTGCCAGCAAACTGGGCGTCAGCGTCGCATCGCTGAAGCAACAGAACAATTTACGGAGCGCCAGCGTTCGCATCGGTCAGACGCTGACCGTGGGCGACAGCGGCACGAGCCTGGCTGATAATAGCAACAGCATCACCTATCGCGTGCGCAAAGGTGATTCTCTTGCCAGCATTGCAAGGCGCCATGGCGTCGATATCAAAGATGTGATGCGCTGGAATACGGTCCTGAGCAGCACGAAAGATATTCAGCCTGGAGACAGGCTAACGCTTTACGTAAATAATAGCGCATCGCCTGATACCTGATGCGTTGAAAAGGCCAACATTTGTTGGCCTTTTTTCATTTCCGCCTGCTTTTCTCTTTCCTTTTTCAATAACTTATTAGTCGAATATGAAACGCGCCTCTCCTCATGTATGGCCTGAAGCCCTATAGGCGGCAAAAATCAGAGCGAAGGAGGCGGGAATGGCATTCAGCCGGGTAAGTCGCCCTCTCGCACTATTGCGATAGAGAAGGCGAACAGGCGCGTGCTGCCCTTAGCGTGCGGCGTTAAACTCGACCAGTAAGGGGTTATGGTCGGAGGCACGCGTAACCAGCACAGAAGCCCTGCTGACGTTCATATCGCGATAGAAGACGAAATCCAGAGGGCGGCCAAACGCTTTACGTCGATGATCGTCCGTAAACCTTACCTCTTTTAGCGTCATTTCGCGCGCAAACCGATAGAGCGCGTGGATGCGCTGACGGCTCCATGCGTTGAAATCACCTGCCATGATAACCGGGCCTTTATGATGCAAAATCTGCTCGCCTATCGGCCCTAGCTGCTTGCTGTAGACATCGATGCCAAGGCTGAAATTGACCGCGTGGATGTTGACGACCATCAGCATTTCGCCGGTCGGCAGCGGATAGGCGGTGACCAGTGCCGACTTAGCCAGCCGCAGCAGCGGCTCTCGCTCGCGCAGCGGGCAGCAGTAGACCGGATGGGCGGAAGCGAGCGTCATCACGCCAGAAGGATGCTGAGGCAGCACAAAAGCGGGGACCTGATCGGCGGCAAGATAATTGCTGGTCGCAAACTTTATCAGTTCAGGCGTGGTTTGCGCCTCCTGCAGCAGTACCAGGTGTGCGTCTTTACCGAACCCCTGCAGTACAGACATCCAGTCGGCGCGCTGCTGTTTGAAAATATTCCACACTAACACTTTAAGATGGGCATCAGGCGACAGCGGCGCCCCTGGCGGAAGCGCCTGGCCAAGATGTAGCATGGCACCCGGCGGAAAGATCTGTTCTACCGGCTGACCCGCGACATAGCGCATTGCATAAGTTTTTTTTCGCACGTTTTTGCCTGCTTCCTTCCGTACCCGTTGCACCTGTCAGTTATAGGGATTTTAGTCGGGGGTTTCAATCGGTGTTGGGAATTGTAGGAATCATCGTGTGCGAATGAGGCTTTTTAACGCAAAAGAAAAAGCCCTGACTTTGCAGTCAGGGCTTATCTGTTA